>CAXQBA010000405.1:0-3916 GCA_964221885.1 Luminiphilus sp.
TTAATGCCATAATTGTGATGATAAAACAAAAACCCCGCTACAATTCCTGTAGCGAGGTCCTTAGTAAATATCTCTCTTCTCTACTAATTACTTTTTTGTAAGGTTACAACGCAAAACTTTCGCCGCAACCACATGTTCTCGAGGCATTAGGGTTCGAGAAATGAAAACCTTTGCCATTCAATCCTCCAGAAAACTCTAACGTAGAATCAAATAGATACAAAAAACTTTTTAAATCAGTTACTACTCTAACACCATTATCCTCAAAAGATTGATCTTCATCCTTAGATTCATTATCAAAATCCATATTATAGGTAAGACCTGAACAACCTCCACTTGTCACAGATACCCGCACAAAATAGTTAGCATCCAGGTTATTCTCCTGCATGATATTCTCTATTTTATCTTTAGCACTATCTGATACGTAGATCATGTTCGTAATCTAGTTTTTATAGAGCATTCTTGCTCTTATAATCACTAATGGCTGATTTGATAGCATCTTCAGCTAGTACGGAGCAGTGTATCTTAACAGGAGGTAATTCTAATTCCTCAACGATGTCCATGTTGTCAATTCCCTCTGCCTCATCTAAGGTTTTTCCTTTCAACCACTCAGTGGCCAGCGAAGATGATGCAATAGCCGATCCACAACCGAATGTTTTAAACTTAGCATCTTTGATAATCCCAGAAGCGTCATCCACTTCGATCTGTAGACGCATTACGTCACCACACTCAGGAGCACCAACTAGACCTGTGCCAACATTCTTTTTCTCTTTGTCCAAAGAACCTACATTTTGTGGATTCTTGAAATGATTCAATAACTTTTCTGAATATGCCATTATATTAAGGTTTTACGTTTATTTATTATTAATGTTCTTGCCACTCGACAGAATCCAAATCGATTCCCTCTTTATACATTTCCCAGATAGGTGATAAATCACGCATGTGATGCACACCATTGGCTATTAGTTCAATTGCTTTATCAACTTCTTCTTTTGTAGTAAATCGACCAAGAGAAATACGTAAAGACGAATGAGCTAAATCATCTCCCAATCCCAATGCCTTTAACACATATGACGGTTCCAAAGAAGCAGAGGTACAAGCTGATCCGGAAGATAAGGCTACCTGTTCGTTAAATGTCATCATCAAACCTTCACCTTCAACGTGTTTGAACGATAGATTGGTAATATGAGGCATTCTGAAATCTTTGTGTCCATTGAAAACAACTTCTTCGATCTTCATCAACTCATTTTCCATGTAGTCACGAAGTTCTGAAAGTCGCGAAGCTTCTGATTCCATTTCCTGCATGGCCAACTCAGCCGCCTTTCCAAATCCAACAATGCCAGTAACGTTTAACGTACCTGAACGCATACCTCTTTCATGTCCGCCACCATCCATCTGTGAAGTAACTTTAACACGAGGTGATTTTCTGCTGACATATAATGCACCAACGCCCTTAGGTCCGTACATTTTGTGCGCTGTAAAAGCCATTAGATGAATGCCTAATTCTTTTACATTGATAGGTAATTTACCAACTGCTTGTGTTCCATCTGTCATGAAAAGGACTTGATGCTTTTCACAAATTTCAGCAATTTGACGCATGGGTTGCACCACACCGATCTCATTATTGGCAAACATCAAGCTTACCAAAATCGTTGTTGGTTTGATAGCCGCTTCCAATTCAGCCAAGTCTACAAGACCCTGTCTGTTGACTTTAAGATACGTTACTTCGCATCCCTCTTTTTCAAGTGCTTTGCAGGTATCCAAAACGGCTTTATGCTCTGTTTCTGCGGTAATGATGTGATTGCCTTTACGTTTGTACATTTGGGCAACACCTTTGATAGCCAAGTTATCAGCTTCAGTCGCTCCTGATGTGAAGATGATCTCACGAGGATCCGCACCGATCAAATCTGCTATTTGTTTGCGTGCTTTATCAACAGCTCCTTCGGCAGCCCAACCAAATGGATGATTTCTACTAGCTGCATTTCCAAAGTGTTGCGTAAAATACGGGACCATTGCTTCAACCACTCTTGGATCACAAGGTGTCGTTGCACTGTTGTCTAAGTATATAAGATTCTCTTTTAACATTGAGTTTTGTTTAGATTTAATCTAATTATATGCAAAAGTAACAAAAATTTGGTTTTGAAAGTTCGATGTTTACGATTTTTTATCCTTATAGTACAAAAGCTATCAAGACTCCATCTAATTATTACATTTAAACGACAAAAGAGCTCACTATTATTCGAATAATAAGCTCTTTCGGTTGCAATGGAAGACTCGTATATTTACATTAATTTTCCATTGATTTATCAACATTCATATTTTGCTTTGAAACCGCCCCAACTGTCTTACATTCTTGTTTAAATTTGCAACAGAAAACCAATTCACCACTATGCTTCCCTTTTTCTTTGCATGGTTTGTGATAAATGACTTTCTTTTTTGTAGCCCATCCATCCGCATGATACGACACATAAAGTACTTCATGTCCATATTCATCGTCATCATCATCTTTTTCTTTATGATCACTTGACACATACTTGATCAATCCACTTGTATAATAACGACAATCAGGGTCCTCAATCAAAGGTTCAACAACATAAGCTTCCCATTCATCTTCGTCGTATTCATCACCCTCATATTCATCTTCGTCATATTCATCATCATCGTATTCATCTTCGTCATACATATCATCTTTTACGCCGCATTCCTCAAACGTAAATTCGTCACACATAACACATGTAACCTCTTTTTTGTCTTTGTTACAAGACACAGAAAACAAAACCAGCGCAAAAATTAGTGTTGGAAAAAATCTCATACTACTTATATTTAAATGAGTTATGCTAGTGATTTTGGAGTTTGTCTGATTACAATTTACAAAAAATTCACCTGAAAGACCCTCTTTCTATGAAATAACCTGAATTCTAGCAAACTTGAGCATGATACGCTTCTCACCAATCCCCTCTTCGAATCGTATAGTAGCCACTTTATTAGCCGCCAAACCGTCAACCTGAATAATAGATCCTTGACCAAAACGTTCATGCAATACTGTCGCTCCAACAACAAGATCTGATATTGGGCTTGGGGTAAAATCAGCAGGGAGTGTATGTTGAGGAAGGCTGTCTTTTTTTACAATTCGGCGAAGATTTGTTCGTTCACTGCCCCGACCTTGATTACGTGGTGTGAGCGTTGGCCTCGATGATATGTTGACGTCCATATATTTTGGTGAAATCTCTTCAATGAAGCGTGATGAACTATTGAACACCATGGATCCAAAACGAAATCGACTCGTAGCATACGTAAATGTCAACAGTTGTTCAGCGCGAGTTACAGCAACATAAAACAAGCGCCGTTCCTCATCCATTGCTGCTTTTGGATTTGACGAACGTATGGCCATCTGAGATGGGAATAAATTCTCTTCTAATCCCACAATAAATACTGACCTGAACTCCAAACCTTTTGAGGAGTGTACAGACATAAGTTTTACTTGCTTTTCATCTACATCGTCTGAGTCCTGATCTGTAATCAAAACAACATTTTGTAAATAACTCGAAAGGCTTTTATCATCGACATCCATAAAGAAAGCGGACACCTCATCCTCTTCAACAAAAGACTGAATACTGTCCAAGAGTTCAGTCACATTCTCAAGCCTTGTTTGGGCCTCTATAGTCTTTTCTTTACGTATATCCGTCAGAATACCCGACATTTTAATAATATAGCTCGCAAGTTCATATGCATTACCATGATCGATCCTAGATCTGAATAAATGAATCATTTCGACAAACTTACTCACAGCTGCCAATGTCCGATTAGGAAAACCAAACTCATTCAAATGACACAAGATATGCCACATCGAAACGGATTGACTTTCAGCAATATTTAAAACTTTTCCAACGGTTGTAGCACCAATCCCTCTTGCAGGATA
>CAXQBA010000406.1:0-8556 GCA_964221885.1 Luminiphilus sp.
CCATTAGCACCATATAAAAAATCAAATTTATTGAAATAGAGGGCTATGATCTCCTCTTTGGTATAGGACCGTTCAAGTTTTACAGCTGTTAGCCATTCCTTGAACTTTGTGGTAAATAAGAGCATTAGCCGCTCTATTTTTCCAGCATTACGTGTATCGGGTCGCCCTACTAATAATTTGGCAAGCTGCTGAGAAATCGTCGATCCACCTCCAGATCCTTTGTTATTGAATAATAATGTTTTTACGATGACACGACCAATGGCTCTAGGATCTATTCCTGAATGTGCATAGAAACGAGAATCCTCTGTTGCAACCAATGCATCGATCAAGAAAGGGGATAAACTATCATAGGGTACTAATGTTCGGTTTTCTACAAAGTACTTACCCAACAATTCACCGTCAGTAGAGTAAATATTTGATGCAATGATAGAGCGTGGATTTTCCAGTTCTTCAAAGGATGGTAAATACGATGATAAAGTATAGAAGAAAAAGAAAACAGCAGCTAGTCCGGAAAAGAAGATGACCCAAATTACTTTTAGTAACGTTATGTATCGTTTGACACGTTTTAATTTACGTTCATGGCGTATTTCTTCCTCAGTTTTGAGAACCTCATCAATAGGAACATCCGTAGATTGATTTTCCTTTTCATTCGCATCATCAAGATTCAGAGCTATTGAGACATTTGTGTTATCATCTATATTTACATGTTCCTCGGAGGTAACCATCTCTGAGGTTTCCAGTTTATCCTCATCAATTTCCTCATTTGAAGACATCTTTTTGGAATCAGTTATGTCGTTATAATTGCTTTCCTCGTCCGGTGATAGGTCATTATATGGTGTTTCTTCATCCTTATTTACAGGAGAAGATTCCTCATTTGAGTGATCATTTGATTCCTCATTAGGTATGTCATCAAACTCATTGTCCTCCGGATCAATCATGTCAATATGCAGCTGATTTACTTATAATTTTCATTGAAAAAATTGGGATAGCTTCTAAAATTCTGAGTTGAAAGAGCTATGTTATAATTCTGCTGGGAAATAGCATATAAGTCATAGTTGCTAAGCCCTCCTAAAAATGTAGGATCATTTTTGAGAAAGGTAACGTATTCCATCGCTTTTTTACCGGAAGTGAATGATCGGATCGTTACGGATGGAAGTTTACCATCGATAAGAATTGTCGATATATTGAGTCGGTCATTCGGAAAGTGTTTACTATTGAAATCTGAAATAGTACCTCTAAATTGGTTTACTTTAGTACGTCTATTTTTGAATACAAGAAGTACAATGTGCTTGGTCTCCATTTTATTGACGTAGGGAACCTTCGTAACATTGGATGAAATATCAATAGGTTTGATCTCTTTGTTTGGGTCTTTACCAGACAAATAGGTAAGCATCAATTTAGCCTGTTTCTCTTCATCGGTATCAGGGAAAGAGGTAATGACAATCTTCAAGGCTCGTATGTATTCTTTTTCACCTTTTAATGCGCCCATACACATAGCTTCAAGGAGTGCAAATCGTGCTTTCATTTCATAATTTGCCCCAAACTTTTCTTTTAGACTTTTTACGTTCTTAAGGGCTTCATTGGATTGGCCCTTTTTGATTAGATCATATGTTTGGTCATACAAGGCATTGATAGCTAAATATCGTTCCTGCTCTCCTTTTAAAAAATCAGGGTTGCGTAATAATTTGGCAATGTTACTGTCGGGATATTTAGAAAGTATGATGTTCTTGTAGTAATTGGCTTGAACCATTTCATTTTTTGCATAATTCATGGAGTAACCAAGGAATAAGGCTTCCACGGTATAACTTGAACTATCGAATTGGTTGTAAAGCCGCATGATATACGGTTTAGGTTTATTAATCTTGCCTAAATCTTCGAAATAATGATATGCGACATTATACAAAGCCTCGGTTAGATCATTTTCAAGTTTTATTTTTTCTGCCTCATTGGATGGGACACCTCTTTTTTGGAGGTAGGCATTGATCTCTTTCTGTGTTTTGGGTGTGGCAGCTGCACTCAGTAGTTCATCGACGGAATCATCCTCTGATGATGCATTGGTTCGACGCCAGTTCTCAGCCCATATTCTGTCACTCCAACGTTTTTCAAATTCCTTTTGTCCACGTTTGATGAGCGTTGGGCTGTAGAGTTCAAACTTAGAATTTTGGATCGCACTTTGATTTAACGTGATTCCCCCATTCGTATTTCTAGCTCCTCGATTTGGGAGCGGTGAGTTTCCTCCAGGTAGATTTACTTTGGCTTCTGGATCGATCTTTCGGTCTTTGCCAGGTGTTCCTCTGAATGAAGTGTTTGTTGGACTAATCAAAGCTGCTTCTGCTTCCATGTTCGCTATAGCCCAAGCTTCTTGTTTTTTTCGAGACCAGGAACTGACCACTAGCATACTATCCTTATCAGCAATGATTGCTAAATTCTTTGCTAGTCCAGTCAATTGATTTTTGTGGACAACCACCTCTTCGTACCTTTCGTCTTGTTTGTCAAGAACCATCAGGGTGCTATCGTAATAATTGAAAGCCTTGATATAGCGCTCTTCTTTATAATGAAGGTCTGCGAGGAGCAAACAACTTTCAGCTCGTTGCATGTTATCATTGCCATTTAGTAAGGATAATTCTAATGCTTCTATACATCCAGGAAGGTCATTATTTTCTAGTCTATGCTGTGCGATAGAAAAGTAGATGCGATCTTTAAATTCTTCATTTTTACTGTCCTTGAGCATCCTGTTGAGTGCCAACTCAGTTTTGATGGTTTTGTTGGGGTTTACAGATGAGCCAGCCTTGAAAATATTGATTAGCGCATTAAACTCCATCTCATAAGTTGGTTTGAGACGTAATGTAAGTCGGTAATTATCAAGTGCAGCAGTTGTATTTCCAAGCTCTTGATAAAGCTGGGCTAGAATGTAAACATACCGCGTTTTGACTGTTTTCTTTTTAGTGAGCTCAACAGCTAGAGATAATGGACCTATTGCTTCTTGATAATTTTCTTGCTTAATGAAAAGGTAGGCATTCACTGCGGCCATCTCAGATTGCAAAAATTCTGGCGTAGCTACATCATTCTCCAATTGACGTAGATGAAATCCAGCTTCATCAAACATGTCCATTTCAATATAACTTTTGGCAAGCCATATTAAAGCTTCATGTCGTACAGGACGATGAGATAATCCATATTTCTCCTCGGTCTCCTCTACATCTTCTTCTTCATTAGGGGTGTTGCTTTTCTTCTTCGTTTTTTTCTTCTTTGGGCGTTTTTTTCTCTTACGACGTTTTTTCTTTTTTCGCTTTTTCTTCTTTTTAGCGGTTTGTTTCTTTTCCTCTTTTTTAAGGTTGTCAGGATGATATTGATCTGTGATATATTTGAATGAATTAGCTGACTTCTCATATTCTTTCAATAGAAATTCAGCTTTACCCATTAGTAAATAGCTATTGTCGGTCCAGTTTCCAATTCTGTGTAGGATGATATTTCTGGCGCATTTTGTCAAAGCCTCGTCTAATGGCTGTTTGACAGCATCGGCACTTTTTGAGGCAGCATAAGGATACATCTCCAATAGTTGATTGAAGTTGTCTTGATGCTGTTTATCCAACATTGCAAAACTTTCGTCTAAACGTACTTGAGCATTATAGAAAGCATTATAACGACCTGTTAAATTATGATAAGTTTTGGTCGCTTTAGTCTGCTTTGAGCAGTTGCTCAATAATGCAAAGCAGAAAAGAAGAAAGAATATTCTCAAAATTTTATGGAATCTCATGCCTCTTATAGTGACAGTTATTGCAGTTAAAACTGGTTAAATCAATTAATAAATGTACGTTGTTTCTAGCTATTTAATACATGTTGTCATCAATTTAACGAAAGTGTAAGTCTTTTATTCTGACAATAACATGGACTTTTTCTATTTTTAACGATTCAAAGATAACAATATATGTTTAAATGGATAAGTGATAAACATCGATTGGTGCTTTTCAATGATGAAACATTTCAGGAAGAGCGTTCTTTTCGGCTAAGTAGGGTTAAGGTCAGCTTTTTCCTTGCTTTAACATGTATTTTGATAAGTACAGTAACTGTTCTGACTATTATTTTTACTCCTTTAGGATATTTGATGCCTGAGCGATCCAATGAAAATCTAAGAATGAGTATCAACTCCATGGTCCAACAAATTGATACTCTTGAAATGGAGATCATCAAACGGGATCTATTCATCAATAATATGAAAAATGTTGTATACGAGACATTTGAGTATGAGGATGATGTAGAAAAAAACAGACTGATCAAGGAAGATGATAAGGAGGAAGAAGTACCAGAAAAATCCAATGAGTTGAAAGATCTGATCGATAATGTAGAGTCTGAATTAGAATTGGGTAATCTGATCGAGAACAATCTAAGTAAAGAGATCGAATTCGATGATATGCTCTTCTTCACTCCTTTAAGGGGCATTGTTTCCGATACATTTGCACCGGCTAGAAATCACTTTGGTACCGATATTGTTGCACCAAAGGGACAAGTTATTAAGTCAATACAAAAAGGTACGGTTGTTGTTTCAACCTGGTCTGTTGATACGGGGCATATGATCGGTGTGCAACACGAGAATAATGTGATATCATTTTATAAGCACAACTCATCCCTTCTTAAAAAAGAGGGTGATATCGTTAAAGCTGGTGAGGGTATTGCAATTATTGGGAATACTGGTGAAATGACAGATGGGCCGCACCTGCATTTTGAGTTGTGGTTCAATGGTCAACCAATCAATCCTCAGAAATATTTGAAATTTGATGACTAGTGGTCACGTCGTAAGAAACGCTTCAGCGATAAAAAGCTAAAAACTATTATGTAGCACCATGCTACGATGATAGCATGAGTCTGTTCCATGAAATATACATTGTTATTTCCAATATCTTCCATAGCACCCAATGCATTGGATTGGATGAGGTAGAAGGGTTGACAGAACCAACCAATAGATGCAGGTAGAAAGTTGCCGATATCCGACCTACCTATAGTGGTCACAAAAAACATGTAATATAATATACGTTCTACGATCAAAGTGTAACTAAAGAATAAGATCAAACTTAGACCACTTCTCTTTGTAGCGATACTTAAAAAAAGTACCATACTGGCATATAATACAGATTGTGTGAATAAGCCAAATATTGGTACAAACCATTTATTAAATGGCCCGCTGAAACTTGGTTCAAAAGAACCAAAGATGAGCGTTATTATTGCAGTAAATACTACATAAACAAGACAAAAAAGAACAATGTAAGTTACTTTACCTGTGAAGTATTGTTTTGGTTTAAGGCCATTGATGATGTTTTGCCGAGCAGTTCTAAGAGGAAATTCATGGCATATGAACCAAGCTGTTATGAAAGGTATGATTAGGAAAATTAACCAACTTGCCCAATATGCACAAGTGCTCCACATTTTTGGAAATTTAAAGTGGACAGCAACGATACTATTGACCATCTGCTGTTGGTTCAATGACCCAACCTGAGTTGCTTTAACTGTGTATATAAGAAGCGGAAATAAAACAAAAAAAGAAAGGAATGCCCATCGGAACATTCTGGATCGTTTTAGTTTCAACCATTCAATGCGCATGTCTTATTTGTTTGCTAATTGACCACAAGCAGCATCGATATCCTTTCCTCTCGATCGACGTATTGTGGCAGAAATACCATTTTTCTTCAGATAAGCTGCAAACTGATCTGTTTTTGATGTATCTGCTTTGTGTAAAGTTACGCCTTCCACTTGATTATATTCAATAATGTTGACTTTGACAGATGGCACTCGTCTACACAATGAGAGTAGCTTTTTGGCATCTTCGATGGATTCGTTGAAATCATCAAAAGCAATGTATTCAAAGGTTAATTTATTCCCTTTTGTCACATCAAAAAAATAATTTAATGCTTCGACCAATGTATCCAGATTGTTACTTTCATTGATTGCCATGATCGCATTTCGCTTAATATCATCAGCTGCATGCAAGGATAAGGCTAGATTGACTCTTGTACCATCATCAGCCATTTTCTTTATCATCTTTGCAATACCAGCAGTACTGACGGTAATGCGTTTAGGTGACATATCCAATCCATATGGTTGGGTAAGATGATCGATACTTTGCATAACAGGTTTGTATGCTAGGAGAGGTTCACCCATACCCATGTAGACAATATTTGTAATTGGTCTACTGTAAGTATCCAAGCATTTTGTATTCATCTGTACAACTTGATCGTAGATCTCACCAGCTGTTAGATTACGGATCCGATCCATTTTTCCAGTTGCACAGAACGAACAGGCTAAACTGCAACCTACTTGAGATGAGATACAAACCGTATATCGATCTTGATCAGGAACAGGTATTAATACCGATTCAATAAGATGACCGTCATGTAAGGTGAATCGAGTTTTAATAGTACCATCAGAGCTGTTTTGAGATACATCTTCTTGAATGGGGCGCAACTCAAAATGAGTCTCTAGATATGTACGTAACCCTTTTGAAAGGTTTGACATTTCTTCAAAACTTGTTGCCGATCGTTTCCAAAGCCATCCAATAATTTGTTTTGCTTTGAATGCGGGTTCCCCAGCTCCTTTTACAACTTCTTCAAGTTCTCTTATTGTTAGTTCTCGTATGTCTTTCCTTTCATTCATTTGTAATGCAAATGTAGGGAATTTAGGTAAGCACAAAAAATGATAGGGTAGTTAAGTTGATTTATACGTAGTGTGGGTAAAGTGCTACATTATTTTAATTGATTTAGAGAATAAATGGTGATTTGAGGTTGTGTTTCATGGGGGCTTTTAATGTAAACCGTTCTCTTCTTACCAGCTTCTAGGTCAAAAAAATTATAATCAATTTGATGGTCTAAATCATGACAATGTATGTAAACATCTTTTGAGAATGTCGTTGAGTAAATTTCAATTTCGTATATATCATTATTGGTTTTATTTATCGAATATTCAATGTTTGAGTTTTTGAGCTGAATCACTTTGTCTGAACATAAAAAGTGGTTTTGAATTATTGTATCAGTTGGTGTATATAGAGTTGTTTGTACATATGACTCTTGATTCATCGAATTAAAAAGGTGATTTGGAAGTTCTAATTTTTGATTTGCATTTGAGGCGGCTTTCAGTTGAAGTTTTCTCACAAATATGAGCGTTCCATCGAAGGATTTTTTTTCAATGTGAATCTCAATAGCTTGCTCATTATAATAATCATTAAGAAGGTAGAGGTGTCGTTTGTTATTATATAAATCTAGATACAAACATACGGGCTGGTAGAGTTCTTGGACTGAGTAGTAGGCTGCTTTCTTTTTATTATGAAAATCGATGATAGACCATGATGGTCCAGGCCAACAATCATTGTATTGCCAAAATAAGGTTCCCATACAATGTCCTTTACCTAATCTGTGTGAGCCAATAGCCAATCGCATTGCATATGCTTGTGTCAGTTGACTTAAATAAACGGTTTGTTGAAAGTTTTTAGGTAGTGGACAATGAGATTCTATCTCTCGTTCGATCATACTATTGCCAATGTAGCTTTTTTGATGATGTTTCATAACTTCTGATTCCATATTCATTTCATCATCTGATGCAAAAGAATGAATGGTTTGGAGATCGGGAAACGATTGAAACCCATATTCACTCATAAATCGCCCCACATTGTACCTATAATTTTCTATGGGTTCTCTTCCATGCCAGACACCCCAATAGTGCATGCTTGAATGATTGAAATTTTCTGCTTTTCCCCAATTACTTAAGGGAGATGTATGTACATAGTTCCTAACAAGAAGCGAGTCTAATATTTGTGGGATCATTGTATGAAAGATCCTAGTATAATTGTCCCGGATCTTTTTTTCATGCTTTTTAGTATAGTTGTATTTCGTCTGCCAACCCCAATTGTGCCATGCTACATCTATTTCATTATTACCACACCAAATGCCAATATTATTGAACTGGCGTAACCGAGAAGTGTTTTGGATGATCTCTGATCGAATATTCTCAATGAATGATGGATCATCTGGGTATAATGAGCATGCAAACATGTAATCTTGCCAAACTAGTATTCCTTTCTCCAAACAGGTTTGATAAAAGATATCTTTCTCGTAAATTCCACCGCCCCAGACTCGCAGCATATTGAAATTAGCTTTAAATGCATTTTGGATCAATGCATGATATTGTTCGTCTTTGATAATACTTGGTAGAACATCTTGAGGAATATAGTTGGCACCTTTTATAAAAATAGGTCTGCCATTTAATACAATGTAAAAGGATGTGCCAATACTATCTTTTTGTTGTTTTAGCTCAATATCACACAAGCCTACTTTTTTTGTAACATAAAATGTATCTGTCTGTGATAAAATAGTACATTGAATGGTTGTTATTGAGGGGGTTCCGTGATCATGAGTCCACCATAGATCAGGATTTAAAATTTGTATAGGTTGTTGGATCTGTAAAAGTCTTGAGGTATCATTATCATTCTTTGTGTAATGCATCATAAATGTATCCAAACCAACACAAGTGAATATAGTTAAAGGATTTGCTGAGATATCTCGAATTTGAAAA
>CAXQBA010000407.1:0-6876 GCA_964221885.1 Luminiphilus sp.
AAAAATATCATCAATGCTTTCATCGTCCTTTTGCTCGGATAATAAACTGACAAGTATAAAGGCATCAACTAAGGCTGAATTAGCGCCTTGGCTTGTTAACGATAACAATGGATGAGCAGCATCTCCAATCAAGATCAATTTATCTTTGTGAAAAGAGGGGAGTAAGTCCATCCGTTTGGCCCGCCACATATAGGATTTTTCAATGTCTGTTTGATCGACGAGTTTGCGAATAAAACTTGGATAATTCATTGTTAATTTATCGACAAAATCTATTTTAGATTGGGTAGACTTATCAATATCTGGAAAGAGATTTCTGTTATATTGAATGAACCATATGTACTGGTCGTTTTTAAGTGGGACTACACCTAGTGAGATGGAATGTTCAACATCGATCACTTTTAAAAACTCATCATGAGGAATGTCTAAATTAGGTAATGTCACCATAGAAACGATCTCCGCTTCATCTAAATACTCTAATGTTGGTTCCGAATGAAGATGATTGCGGAGTGTAGAGTTAATACCATCACATCCAACCAACACATCAAAAGATGAGTCGATTTCATTTTCAAACATTAATCCATTGATTTGATCATTTTTATATTGTATACCCGTACATTTTTTTCCAAAGGTGATATTGTACTTATTGATATTCTCTTGAAAGATTGATAAAAAATCTTTGCGACTGATTCCCATACAATCTGTTATTTTAACGGATGATATGGTATCACCAAGAGGAGTAATCGCTCGAAATTTATTGATCTTATTAGCTTTTTTAAATAGCTCATTCTTTAATCCCATGGAAGCTAAGGTCTTGATACCATTTTTCATTAGGATGAAGCCTAAACCACTATCTAGATTACTTTTTTTATGTTCGTAAATCCGAAATGGAATATCCGCATCCTTAAGAAGATAGGCAATAGCTGTTCCAGCAACACCACCACCGACTATTGACATACCATTTATTAAAAATCCATCACGCTTTATTTTAAAAGATGAAAGAGATCGGCTCCAAGCAATTTGGTTGTTCATTGTAACACGTACAATTTCACCTCTTCGATATTTATCACGTGTTTTACTCCGTACAAACTCCAACGATTGTTCACTTAAAAAACAAAGATCTGATGTGGAAAGATCTTCGTAATATTTCAAGTAAAAATCAATATCCTTGACTAAATGGGTTCTTGGATGATTAAAATCATCAACTAATTTTTCAATTTTATTGAATGATTGATCATAGTCTGCTTGTTTTTTATGGTCTGAGAAGTTGAATAGATGTTTTTCACCGTCTATTCGTATCATCAACGTGGGCATTCCCACCATTTTATATTTATTGGGTGCTTTGTTGATGTTTAGTTGTTGAAGTAGATTCGTATCAGTATGCAAATCCTTTCTAAATTGAGTCATGTTGAGGTTGCACTCGGATGCGGCATCGATCAACTGTTCATAATAACTACTTTTAGAATCGTTGAACTGTATGAGATAACGTAGTTTTTTTAATAATTGGAAAGCATGTTTCAACCCTTGCATACAGGCTGCATTGAATGCTAGTGATGAAAGTTGATAGTCGGTGTTTTTAATGATCTGAGCCAGTTGTTTTGGATTATCTTGGCTAGAGATATCAGATGAAATGTGGCTAAGGTTATGATTGGTTGGAAGTGGATCTACGATATGAACATTTAATCGAATACCATTAGAATATTCGTGATATAACTTAATGATCAGAAAATCATTAATGTCACATAGCTCATCGAAAAGAGATGTGTAATAATCAAAGCGTATTTCCTTCATGTACTGTGAGCGAATCTAAATGTTCAACATAAGTAAGTATTTACGAGAGATTGGCTCAATCAGATTCGATTTTATGGTAATTTTTAATTGACAGGCAGTGAATTTCCTTTGTCATCAAATAGTTCTACCAATTTACCATTGCTGTAAATGAATTTATATCGCAGAAATCCACTATCATCAAACTCTTTCCACTCACCGTCTCGTGCAAAATCTTTCGTTAGAGTATTTGTACTTGGATCAAAAGATTCAACGATTGAAGGGATTTGATTACCTTGCATGTGAATTTGTCCATTTTCATGATAAGATGTAAAAGGACCCACACGCATCGGACGATTTGTATTAATAATTATATCATCAACCTGACGGTTGTTTTGGGCACCTATCTTAGTTAGTAATTGTAGTTGGGCTGAGACTTCGTTGGCTTCCATACTCATTTCAGGGTCACTGATCCAAATTATATGTACAGGTTGAATTTTATTCAACTTTTCAGTAAGTGAAAAGGCTGTTCTCATAGGAACTTGAACTTGTTTATACAGGGTGTCGATCAATGGATTCTGAGGATCTGTAGTTTGAATAATTTCACCCTCTTCTTGAAGTTGTCCACTGGCATAATAGCGTTTAAAGGCACCTGTTTCAATACCATTTTCATATTGTGTCTGGTATTTTAATTTTCCATTGGGATGATATTCACGAAATGTGCCATTCCGAACGTCATTAGAGAACATGCACGATTGATAATTGCGTCTATTTACTGTGGTTTTCCAGAAGCCAACCTTTTTACCATTCGCATCGTATCGACCTGTTTCAATACGTTGACCTTGAATATTCGAGCTGAATTCAATCCAACGACCTTTTTTCTTACCATTGCTGTAATACCCTATCCCAGATAAGAATTCCTCCTTTCCAAAGTATGGGTGATCATCTACCACATAATGTTCAATTTTACCGCTCTTTTGACCATTTTCATAAGTGTAGGCAGTTTTAACATGAATATCATCTTGGGGGAAATAATCATAATTCCAATCAGCAATACGTTGATCTTCTTGGTAATATCCCTCAACTATTTTCTTTTTATCTAGATAGAACACCCATTTCCCGTGCCTAAGATCATCATTCATCAGACCATTCGCTATAACTAGACCTTTTTTATCTAAAAAACGAGCCTTTCCTTCTATGGTTCCCTCCTTAAATGAAACTTCAAGCTTTACTCCAGAGCGCCCATCTTCAAAAAACCAAGCACCCGTTTTCTTACCACTATCATCATATGAACCTTTCATATCTGGTATTTGAGTATATCGAGATGTTGCGGAGAAAAAATAGGACCATTCACCGGTTTTCTTACCATTATCATAAGACCCTTGTGCTACTATTCTATCGTTCTGGTCTTGTATTGTCCATGCTCCAACTCGTTTACCATTGCTGGTTTTATTTTCTTGTGCCCATGAAAAATGTAGGATGCTTAATAGAAAAAGGGAAATAATTAGAAATCGGGTTGGTACCATGTCAGATCATTTTGGTCATTAATATATTAAATTTATGGATTATTCTGTTTTTTTGAGATATTCGGTCATAAAAATAGCTCGTATACATCTGAAGAGTCTATTTTTACGTTGTTGTTGTAAATGATTGTCCATATAATCGATCCTACTATTTTGTTCCTTTCTATTCACTTTCGCTTTTTTATTCCACTTTGTCTTCTCTGTGGTATCCTTTCAGCACAAGAAGCACATATCGTTGGTAAAATTATCGATGAAAATGGTCTTCCTCTTGTGGCAGCTAATATTTCTGTTGAAGACTTAAATATTGGAACGTCATCTAATCTGGATGGAGAGTATCATTTATTGGTACCCGCTGATAAAAATATTACGGTTGTTTATTCCTATTTGGGTTATCAGACGATCAAACGACCGAATTTAAGATTGGGAATAGATCAAAACATTCGTGTAGATATCACTTTGAGTGAAATGGAGTTGCAGACACAAGTTGTATTGGTTGAACCTTTTGAAAAAAGAGAAATTGATGCTTTACACGTTGAGAAAAAGGATCTAGAACGAATTCCTGTTACGGATGGTAACTTGACGTCTTTGATTAAATATCTTGCACCTGGTGTTACAGCTGGTACGGGTGGTGAGCTCACTTCTCAATATTCTGTTCGAGGTGGTAATTACGATGAGAACCTTGTATATGTAAATGGATTTGAGATCTATCGCCCTTTATTGGTTCGCTCAGGACAACAAGAGGGACTTGTTTTGCCTAATGCTGATATGTTGAATTATCTATCCTTTTCAGCAGGTGGTTTCAAAGCACAATATGGTGATAAAATGGCTTCAGTATTGGATGTGAATTACAGGAGACCTCATGGATTTGAAGCGTCAGTTGGTGGTTCTTTGTTGGGAGGATCCGTTTATGTCGGGGGCGCAGCTTATCGCGATTCATTGGATCGAGTAAATCGCTCACCGCAGCGATTTACCTACACGATCGGAGCCCGCTATAAAACCACATCATATTTATTATCAAGTTTAGATGTAAAGGGTGAATATGTCCCGCAGTTCTATGATCTTCAGAGCAATCTCATTTATGATATCAGTAAAAACTGGCAAATTGAGTTTTTAGGCCACTATTCCAACTCCATTTATCGGCTGACACCTCAAGAGTCCTCCACAACAACAGGTCTTTTCAATCAAGCTTTACGATTAACGACCTTATTTGAGGGACGCGAAATATCAAATTTTGAGAATTTTACGACAGCTACCTCTGTTACCTATCTACCATATGGTCTAGCTGGTGTCGATGAGGAGCCGGACTCAAATTGGTCGGTGAATAGAAATCTAAAGATACGTTTATTGGCATCTCATTTTCAGACCAATGAAAATGAACGAATCGATATCATAAACTTTTACCGTCTTGATGAGATTGAAACTGGTATAGGTGAGGAGAATTTCGGAGATGTTGTAGGAACACTTGCCTATGGAGAAACCCATCAATTTGCTCGAAATTTTTTACAGGCCAATGTTACAAATATCCAATTAAGAGGTACATATACCATTGAATCGATACGAAAAGATGGGTACCGTTCAGATCATTGGTTCAAATGGGGGCTTGGATACAAAAACGAACAGATTAAAGATAAATTGAAGGAATGGACCCGTTTGGATAGCTTAGGGTTTACGTTGCCTGCAGATACTAATATTTTATTTATTCCTCAATATACAAGGACCTCTGTAAGTATGAATACGCATCGATTCAATGCGTTTTTACAGCATACATGGGAAATGCGTTCGGCCAAGCATTTATTTAGGATGACAACAGGTGTTAGAGCTAATTATTGGACTTGGAATAACGAATGGCTTGTATCGCCGCGCGTACAAATGTATTACACACCTAGGAAATACAAGAATAATGCGGCAGACTCTACAAAAAAGACCAAAGATCTTACGTTTAAATTAGCAGCTGGTCTGTATTATCAACCTCCTTTTTATAGAGAATTACGCGATTTTGAGGGTAATATAGGGCAGGATGTGTTAGCTCAGAAATCACTTCACGTACTAGGAGGGATCGTTTGGGATTTCATGATGTTACGTCGTAAATTCAAATTTATAACGGAAGCATATTACAAACATCAATGGGATCTGATTCCATATGATATTGATAATGTTCGTGTCCGTTATTTTGGAGATAACATTGCCCGTGGATATGTTACAGGTATCGATCTCCGATTGAATGGCGAATTAATAGATGGACTGGAATCTTGGATCAATCTATCTATTTTGAGGGCCAGAGAACGATTTGATAATGTACAACATGGAACCAGGGCATTAGTAGGTACATCCATTGATACTACGTACCTTGCTGATGTACCTAAAGCTACGGATCAGTTGGTAATCTTTTCAATGTATTTCCAGGACAATTTTCCCAAAGCAGAGTGGGCCCAACTTAGTCTGGCATTTACTGTAGGATCTGGTCTTCCGTTTGGTATTCCAGTTGAAAATGTAGAATTCAGAAATACTTATCGATTTTCCCCTTATCATCGAGTCGATCTAGCAGCCTCATTTGGTTTGTGGGATCGAGCTACCTTCAAGAAGAAAAAGTTTGATAATGATGAGGAGGCTTGGAAAGCTCGGAAACACCCATTGCGGTTTCTTCGTGGTATCTGGTTGAGCTTTGAAGTATTTAATCTTATGGATGTACGGAATGTAGCTGCAAACACTTGGGTTAAGGATTTTACGAATCGATCCTATGCTATTCCAAATAATTTGACATCAAGACGATTGAATGTTCGATTCAAAATTGATTTCTAGTGTATCTCAAACCAACAGACTAGCTGTTTTTTTTTGAATGGCCGCCCGAGCGAGTTTGATTGCAATGGAAAGTTGTTGATCGGGATTCAGAAGGCTATTATCCAATTCGATGGCATCCTCAGCCTTTTGAAGTGGGCTGTCACCACGTGTTGAATCAATATGATCTCTTGTGCGAAGGTTTTCTTCTACCTGTTGGGCATTGAATTCATGAATACCTTTCATTTCTAATTCAAGTAGACGTCGGCGTGTTCGTTCCTCGATAGATGCAGTTAAAAATAGTTTTAATTCAGCCTCTTTGAAAACAACAGTACCGATATCCCGTCCATCCATGGCAATCCCACCATCGCGTCCCATTTGTTGTTGTTGTTTGACCATCGCTCGTCGAACCATAGAAATAGTTGCTACTGGACTCACGAAATCAGAAACCCTCATAGAGCGTATTTCTTTTTCTACATCGATATCATTCAAAAATGTATGATTGTTACCATCGACCAGCTCAAAGTGAATATGACAGTCATTGAGTGCCATCTCTACGTCTTTAGGATTTTGAATATCTGTTTCTGACTGAAGAAAGTGTAGTGTAACAGCTCGATACATGGCACCAGAATCAACATAAGCGTAGTTAAGTGATTTAGCTAATGCTTTGGCCAGGGTACTTTTACCACAGGCTGCAAAGCCATCAACAGCTATGGTAATATTTTTCCGGTTCATTGGATAAGGTAAAGAAGGTAGTCGAAAAACATATCGAATATAAATATACAGAGATTTGAGCAGCTAGGCTTACAAATTG
>CAXQBA010000408.1:0-3275 GCA_964221885.1 Luminiphilus sp.
CAGGTACTTAAATAACCAAAAAATGAATCAATACAAAATTAACACACCAAAATAATCCCTTTTTGAAAACACTTTATAAAGTTTTATATATTTTAACAAGCACTCTAATTGCTTATTTGTTATCACCCATGGCATATCTATTACGAAACCATTACTCCTTTTATCCGTACAACTGAAAGCAACCCTCTATAAACGATCTCTAAAACCGTATGATAATATTTTCCTTATTAATAGGTTCTTATTTTGTATTTGCATCCGTCTACATGCTTTTTTTTGCTATTGCTGCAAAACTTCCTTCAAGACGCTACAAACAAATAACCGACAAAACGCACAGCATTGCTGTGCTCATTCCTGCTTACAAAGAAGATAAAGTCATCCTTGATGTAGCACGTCAAGCTGCACAACATAACTACGAGAACTTCAATGTATTCATCATAGCAGATTCTTTACAACCAAAGTCACTTGACAAGCTCAATGAATTCGATGTAACAACAATTGTTGTTGATTTTGAAAAAAGCACAAAAGCAAAATCATTGACCTTTGCATTCGATCAGATCGACTCGCATGATATAGCATTGGTATTAGATGCTGATAATATTATGGAAGATGGTTTTCTAAAAAAGATCAACAAGTCTTTTAATGAAGGGCATCGAGTTGTGCAAGGCAAACGCATTGCAAAAAACACAGCATCTAGTTTTTCATACCTTGACAGTTTGAGCGAACAGATCAACAATTCAATATATAATAAAGGTCAGATCAACCTAGGACTATCTTCTCGTATAGTAGGCTCTGCAATGGCTTTTGAATTCGATCTTTATAAAAGATTGATTCAAACACGAGATGATGGTTTCGCCGAAGACAAACTAGTTGAGATTTTACTGCTAAAAGAGAATATTTACATTCATTATTTACCAGATGCTGTTGTTCTCGACGAAAAAGTAAATAATGCCGCTGTTTTTTCAGCTCAACGCACTCGTTGGATAACCGCTCAGTTTTATTACTTACGTAAATATACAAGTACAGCATGGTTTGAATTTTTCAAACGTGGTAATATCGAACTTTTAAATAAAATGGCTCAGTTAAGCCTCCCACCTCGCTTATCTATACCTGTTATTTTATTGGCTGGTTCGATCCTTCATTTATTTCTGGACGAGTCCTTATTTGTTTTCTGGACTACTGGATTTCTGATCAACGTAATTGCCAACTCCTTAGCGATTCCAAAACAGATGTACAATAAAAAAATGGTAGCCGCATTTTTTGCACTACCGAAAGCTATATATGCACTCTTTAGAGTTTTACTAAACATGAACCATGGAAAAAAAGAATTCATTCACACACCACACGGCTGATAATATGACAGACAATCAAGCTTCATATCCCAATTTCCTGATCATAGGAGCTGGGAAGAGTGGAACAACCACTGTCAATAATGCATTAAAGCAACATCCAGAAATATTCATCTGCAAAGTAAAAGAACCCAATTTCTTTGCTTTGGAAGGTGAAACGAAGATCATAGGTTACGATGATGAAGACCCTGACGGTTATTTTCATTATCCACAATCTATCACGAACAGAGATGACTATACAGCCCTATTTAAAGACTCAGCAGACTTTAAGGCAGTAGGTGAATGCTCAAACATGTACCAATATTCATTGAAAGCTAGGAATAACATTAAAAACACAATTCCTAATGTAAAATTAATCGGAATCTTCAGGAACCCAGTAGATCGTCTTTTCTCGAGACACTTGCATCTTATCAGAGACAACCTCTCCCCCACTGATGACTTCATGGATTGCTTTGATAGAGATAGTTTGTGGTGGAAAAAAAATGATCTAGTTCGAGAAGGTATGTACTTCAGCCACATGAAACATTATTTTGATAGTTTTGATCGATCACAGATCAAAATCATGCTTTACGATGATTTTTTGGATAACCCCACATTGTTTATGCAAGACATCTTCAAATATTTAAATGTAGATGACTCATTCGTACCTGATCTATCTATACGATATAATGTATCCGGTAAAATAAAAAATAAATGGCTCGATACGATCATTGGCCAGGAAAGCATCATTCGAAGAAGTATCGGATGGTTTTCACCAAAGATCGTACAGATGGCAAGAGACAACCACTTTTTACAAAAGACCATCATCAATATGCGGATCAAAAATTTAGAAAAACCAATGTTAAGTAAAGATGTCCGTAAAAGATTAATCGACGAGATCTACCATGACGAAATTCAATCATTCAGTCAATTGATCGGGCGAAACCTCGATCATTGGCTTGTGCCTTAGTCGGCTCTGCTATATATACTCACTAACTACAAACACAAAAAACCTGCTATATTAATATAGCAGGTTTTCTTTTAATTCAAGGTTAGATTTGATGCATAAGCATCATTCAGGATTTGTTTTCTGTTATTTTACTGACTTAATTTTGATAACACGAGCCGATGCTTTTGTTACTTTAATGGGCTGAGGATACTGATAACGATCCTCCTTTTCCATCGGCATACGCTCTGCTAACAATGTCAATTCAGGTTCTTTTTTAAAATGATTGATACACTCCAATAATTTGGGGCTACAATCTCTTACTAGTATCAATCCTACAGACGGAATATCCAACTGTATTGGTTGATCAGTCTTTGGCATAGCAGGATGCTGTGCAAATAGCTCTGTTGAGAGAGCCACAAAGACAACGATTAGTGAAAAAATGGATTTCATGGCGGTTAGTTTTAGTGAATTTTATACTTATTAATACTACCTTACCCCTACTTTGTTACCGCTGAACACGATTTTTCTTTTTTATTAACAAATGTCAATATGTAATTATTGCCTATGAAACTGCAATTAACAACTACAGCCAAAGCCAATCAGTATGTGGCTACTAATGAAAAAGGACATTCAACCCGATTTGAATACGATGACAAGATCAACAATAAATCTGTTTTAAGTCCATTGGAGGCACTTGCCAGTAGTTTAGGAGCTTGTATGATGGTTGACATTGACAGTATCTCAAAAAAACAGAAACAAGATATCGATCTTATTCAGATTGATCTAGATGTGGATCGCCAAAATGTTGATCAACATACCGAATTTAAAAGCATTCATGTAACCGTAAGGGTGCTAGGTAAAAAGATCAGCACAAAGAAACTGAGGAAAGCGATTCAACTTACGACCGACACCTATTGCTCAGTATATAAAATGCTTTCCAAAACTATTTCAATTCAAGTAGATATTGATATTATTGAACAGAAGGAATCATCTAATTAGAT
>CAXQBA010000409.1:0-5400 GCA_964221885.1 Luminiphilus sp.
GTCGTTTTTTGTTACCGACGCTTTCATTTGCCGATCGACGCATTGAATATGATATGACAACCAATCAAATTGACAATAAAAAGATTGAATCTGTTTTTCTTGAATTCCCTGTTCATTTCAGATATAAATCAAAGCCGTATAAAGATTTCCGACTATTTGTTGTAGCGGGTGCCAAGTACAGTTTAGATTTGGCTAGTAATTCCAGATCAAGAAAGGCAGATGATTTAATCAAAGTGGCTATGCATGATGTAGTTGCTGAATTTGGATTCGGTTTTCAGGTTTTCTTTCCATATTTTATATTATCTCCTGAAGTTAAATTCTCATATGGTGTGCTTGACATACACTCGAGAGACGAGGGATTGATCTATTCATCAGTAGTAGATAAGTTATTTTCACGAGGATTCTCCATTTCCTTGCATTTTGAAGGATGAAAAAAGAGGTATCCATAAGAATTGATACAAGGTTGTTTTATCTTGTTTTTCTCTTATTTATTTGCGTTTTATTATGGAATAACCATCAAATTGGTTTGTGGGATGAAGATGAAGCAGCTTATGCTGGTTTTGCCATGAATATGTTAGATTCATCTGATTGGTTAACGATTCAATTTGATGAAGCTGAGATTCATCGAAAAACTCCATTACTTTTTTGGTCTATTACATGGTTTTATTCCATATTTGGTATCAGTGAATTTGTGCTTCGATTACCAGGGGTTCTCTCTCTGATTGGTTGTTTTTTACTGATATGGAAAAAAAGTAGGCAATGGTTAGGAGAGGATGGAGCCAGGTTGGCTGCTATTATCTTTTCAGGATCATTATTTCCGCTTATTTTATCGAAAATAGCTCTAACAGACACTCTTTTGCTTTTCTGGGGTACATTAGCATTTTTTTCGTTTGTTGAGATCATACTTCAACCAAATTGGCGTTCTCGCTTCTGGTTGTGGTTTGCTTTGGCTATGGGTGTTCTGACGAAAGGTCCTGTTTTATTACTAATACTCGGGGGTGTCTTTCTACTGTCGATTTTGGATTCCACCTTTCGATATCGTGTTTGGCGTGAACAACCCTGGTTTGGTGTTATCATTGCATTGATTCCATTTATAATCTGGGCATATGCTTCCTACAACAGTGATTACTCATCTTATTTAGCATCAGGATCAAATCTGGATTTTAATTCCTGGTGGCAACAGACCGATCGAGGGCATAAATTATTTTTATTGCCATTTTTATGGGATTGGTATATTCTTCGACGCATAGGTGGTTCTGTGCTAGGTCAGTCTGGTTGGCCAGGGTATCATATATTGTGTATTGTACTATCACATATTTTTTGGATCGGATTATTTGCTGGTTTGATTAAATGGTGTTTTCAACATTTTCGCTCGGATAAATTAACTCGAATTATTGTTTATTGGCTTGTAATGAGCTGGTTATTTTGGGAATTTATGAGCAGTAAATTACCATCGTACTCGTTACTTTCTTCTCCGGCTATTTCATTTTTGCTAGTGTATCAGCTTTCTAAAAAGTTGGATACCTATCAAATATTTAACTGGGTCAGACGGGTGAACGTTATATTGGGAATCTGTATAGGTCTAGGTGCCTTAATTGGATTATACTATGTTGATTTAAGTAGCTTATATTCATTTGTATGGGTACCGATAAGTATTCTTGTTTGTTCTATCATCGTTTTCATTTTTTCAAAAAAATGGCAACATTGGTTATGGCCATCCATTCAATCCTTGGTATTTATTCTATGCTTAGCAGCAGCAGCCCCTTCTTTTTTTGACTCGATAGCCATACATTCAACAGAAAACGTTGCTCAATATGTTGCTGATGTTGAATCCAGTACAGAAATATCTCATGAAATTGCTTTGTATCAATTGGATTTAAAACAGCAAAAAATGAGCTTATATGTCTATTTAAAGCATAAGATCGGCAACTACACTAAATTGAATCCTCAGCAGGTACGATCAAAATTATCAACTAATAAACCGCTGATCATTATTACTTCCAAGGAGGGTATGCAATCCTTACATGAATTTGGATTGAACAAACAAAAGATCACTTATCGATCGACCGACGATCAGTTAAACGATCACTCATTTTTTATTTTGCATCGTTGAACACCTTATAATTCCCTCCATGATTAAAAACTGTCCAATAAAGTATGTGATCATAATAAGAAAACCGCTGTAGGAAAAACTAGACACAAATTTTGAATAACCAATGATCATGTCACTGATCATGAATAAAAGAGCACCGAGACTCACCAAACTGTAACTGATAGACCGTGTTCGATTCCTTCTAGACTGAGCTGCTATATTCATACTAACCAATGCAGCTGCATAAATACCAACAGCGAACGTAAGAATGAAATCTAATGATGGATACATCAGATAATAAAAATATAGACCCAAGGCAACAAAAGGTAGATATGACAGAAAGGTACCTTTGCTTAAGGCTACGGTTCGATCTGAAGCAGACAGATAAAGGATAATGTACATAATCTGCATAACTAGGAAGGATACAAGGCCTAGTAAAAACAAAAGAAATTCATTTCCAGCGACCATTAAGAATAGATCACCGAACCATGCGAATAATATACCTAGAGCTAAAATATTGTGATTCTTAATATATGATTTGACATATAAAAAAAGCAACGGCATCAGAAGAGGTTTGGAAAACCATTCTAGATAGGTAGCAAGGTCACCTTCTATCAATCTTGAAAACGAACAGATAAAACCCACAGAGAAATAGACCACGCGGATCATAGTTGCATTCATAATATTGATTTTTGTGCAGATTGATAATCAGATAGAGTATCGATACCAATGCTGTCATGTTTGGTGATGGTAACAACGATTTCAAGTCCATGGTACATCCAGGTCAACTGCTCTAAGTTTTCAATCTTTTCAAGCGGCGATGGGGACAAACTAGAAATTTTATGAATCAGCAGGTGATCAAATGCATAAACACCTTTGTGTTTTATAAAACTGATATGCTTATTTGAATCTCTGAAGAATGGGATCGGGGAACGACTAAAATAAAGGGCTTTATTATTCGAATCAACAGCAATCTTCACTACATTATTATCTACGTATTCGTTCGTATCATTAGATTGAACCGCTAGTGTGGCTATACTTGGTTTGCTGTTATTTTCCAACGTTTGAATTAATGCATTGATATCATCTGGGCTTATGAATGGTTCATCAGCTTGAATATTAACCAGTATATCATATGTAAACTGCTCATTTATATATGTATGTACACATCGTTGTGTACCATTCGGATAGGAACCGGACAACAAACAATTGCCCCCAAAATCAGTAACATGTTGTTGGATTTCCAATGAATCAGTAACTACAATGACCTTGTCAAGATCCGATGCAGTAGCTTGGTTGTACACACGTTGTAAGATACTCATACCACCCAAGGGTAGTAATACTTTCTTTGGAAGTCTTTTTGAACCCAGATGAGCTGGAATAAAACCAATGGATGTTTTTTTTTGGTGCTCCAACAGCTAAATATTTTTAAATCGATGCAGAATGCCTACATTGTAAAAAAAAGATGATGTCCGTCAAAAAGATCAACGCACATAGTCATTTGCTTCCAGAACCGAGTCAAATTCCGACCTTTATGAAGGATAAGAAACTATTCTGGATAGACGAAGATAAGAAATACATGCGACAAGGTGAATGGTCAAGACCAATAACTGATCCCAGTTTCTTTGTTGATGAGAAATTGATCTGGATGGAAAAAAACAACATCGATCATGCTGTCGTGATTACATTGAGTCAATTATATGGAAATGGACTTAATGAACGTGACGTCAATGATATGATCCGTTTTCAGAATGATTTTCAGGCTCATTTGCAAGAAACGTATTCTGATAAATTCACTTGTGGTTTTGTAGTTCAGCCTAGGTTCATGGATCAAGCTTTACGTGAAGTCGAACGATGTGTTGTTGAAAAAGGATTACGTGTACTTTGTTTACCAACTCATTTTCAAGATGATTCGGGACAATGGAAGACAATCAGTCATTTAAGTGTAATGCCTCTTTTTGAATTAGCGAATCACTACAATTTAGCCATTGAGATTCACCCTTACGATGGTCAAAAGTTTATTCAACTTGCCGATCAAAGCTGGCGCTTTCATCTGATCTGGATGCTTGCCCAAACAGCTGATGCCCTTCATTTTTATGCATTAAATGGGTTAGCGGATCGGTTTCCGAATATACGCACATGTTTTGCGCATGGTTGTATGCTTGGTCAAGCTAGTTTTGGTAGAAGGATGCAGGGTTTTGAGGGGCGTCCAGATCTTTTCAAAGGTCAATCGTCTCCTGAACGATCCAATGCACATCCGAATATTTTCTTTGATACGCTTGTTCATGATCCATTAATACTTAAATTATTGATAGATAGAGTGGGTACTTCTCAGATCGTTTGGGGATTGGACGATCCTTATCCGCTTGGTGAAATGGAGGGAGTTGGTGATAGCTATCCTGGAAAGTTATTGGATGATGCCATTAATGCTAATATTCTTAATAAAGCCGAACAAAAGCAGATCTACCACGATAATGTACTTAGATGGCTCGGTAAAATGTAAAGCAAGTGAAGTTGATCAACACGTTTTTATCTCAAAATAAATGTTAGTGAGATAGTTCAGGAATTTCTGATTTGTATTGCTCAACTACAGGATTCATTAAATAGAACCAAAGCGGAGGTAATAAAGCGATCAACATGGACGTGGGATAGCCCCATGGTAACTGAGGGGCTTTATCAAAATGACGAAGCACCTGATATTTCCTCGTAGACTTATAATGATGATCGGAGTGACGTGTTAATTCGTACAAAAGTATTCGTCCGATATCATGATTGCAATTCCACGAATGCCAGGGTTGTACAGGTTCGTATCTACCTGATTCCATCATTCTTCTTTGCAGGCCATAATGCTCGATATAATTAACGGTTTCCAGCATAAGGAACCCTAAAATGGATACAAGGATAGATACAGGTAACATGAACCATCCATACAGATATACGATCAATGCTAACCAACAAAGCTGGACGACTTGAAAACGGATCATTTGGTTATAAATACTGATCACTGCTTTATTCGCTCTGAGGAGGCGTTCTTTTTCTAATTGCCATGCAGAGATGAATCCAAGGCTAACAGAACGCACATAAAAGGCGTAGATATTTTCATTTTTACGAGAGGATGCAGGATCCTTTGGTGTTGCAATGTGTACGTGATGGCCACGATTATGCTCAATGAAAAAGTGCATGTATAGATTGGGAATCAAAAGGAGTTTAGATACCCATTGTGAGAATCGGTCTGTTCGGTGACCAAGCTCGTGTGCAACGTTGATTCCTACAGCGCCAATATACATTCCTATGGTTAAGGTCAAGCC
>CAXQBA010000410.1:0-4653 GCA_964221885.1 Luminiphilus sp.
CAGATGTATTCGAAGCACCGAACCATTGCATACGATATTGGAGTCCAAGACTCATTGAGAACTTTGCATTAAATGCATATGCAGCATGTAATCCAGCAGCAACATTATAGATTTGTGTTTTATCAATAGCACCTAATTGAATGCCTGTTAAAATTTCAGATGAAAGAGAAATTTTAGATTTGGTTATCTTTTTGGAATTTACTAATTCGATGTCGATAGGTGGTTGCTCATATGCCACTACATCGAGTTCTGATGTTGCTAATTTTACATTCGACGAAGGCACTACAGTTTTTGAGTCAATTTTATTGTTATCCGACATAGGAACCGACACGTTCGATACAGTATTCAAATTGTCCTCAGAAGTTAACGTTGTGGCATTGGATTGAATTCCATCGTTCTCATTGTTGATGGTAGCCTGAGCAATATTTGTACCCTTGACATTATGATTTGTACCTTTTGTAATATCTGATCCTGCAGATGATAAATGTGTTGTTGTAGTTTTGTTTTGATTTAATAGGTTGACAGACTTAATTGAAGTTTCGGAAGTCTGTTCTAAACGTTCGTTTGATTCTGTAGATACTGTTGCATTCGCTAAAATAGTTCCATTATCATCAATAGATACATCTTCTGTAAATTGAATGCTTGTACGGTCAGAATTGAGAACAGTATTAGATTGTTCAATATTGACTGTATTCGAATCGTTAGTTTGACCTGATTCTTTAATTTGAATTGAAGAATTGTCTGCCAATGTATCTGAATCTAAAGGTTCTGTTAAATATTGACTCCCAATTGTGATCGAAGAAATAACAAAAAGCGTTACTCCGGCGATAGGGAAGAAGGACCAGCGAGATTTTCGTGGTAACATTTTTTCCATCTTTTCCCAAGAACCTGGTTGTTTCGGGAAATTGTAATTGATCAGTCGATCACGTAGGAATTCATCTGAATGGTTGTGTGACTCTTTCATATGTTCAATAGATATAGATCAATAATTATTTTTTAATTCATACTGGTGTAGTTGTTTCAAAGCTGTTTGTAACTCTTTACGAGCATTTGATAAATGCCATTTAGAGGTGCCAACTGTAATATCAAGCATCTCAGCTATTTCTTTATGTTTGTATCCATCTACAACGTACAGACAAAATACTGTTTGACTCGATAATGGAAGTTTTTGTATCAGTGTATATAGATCTTCAACATTTAACTGTGAAATACTATCATTTTGAATAGAGCCCTGTATTTCGACCTCAAAATTCATGGCTTTATTATATTTTGTATTCTTTCGAACAAAATCAATAGCCGTGTTAAATACAATACGCGAAATCCATCCTTTCAAATTGTTTTCATCATTATACTTGTCAAGTGAATTGAAAACCTTCAAAAAGGCAGCATTCAAAATGTCTACAGCTTCATCTTTATTGTTCGTGTAACGCATGGTTATACCAAATACGCGGCCATAAAAACGCTCGTACAACAGTTTTTGCGCCAGTCGGTCAGACTGTCGGCAACCGCTGACTAATTCAGCGTCCGTCGATTTTGTGTTGTACTTCATTTAGCGTAATTTGTGCCAAATGGCATCATATTTGACAAATATTGTGCGTTGTAATACATATTCATAAACGACAATTTAATGAAAACAGTTGGTAGTTTCTACTGCTTTGTACGCTCAAGTATCGATTTTGGTATGAGATATGGTATCCGATTTTTAAAAATCGTACTTTTTTTGAGTGTTTTAAACACTTCATCATTTGCCCAAATTGATGATGAGCGCGTGGAGGTAGATACTATTGAACAGATTTCTAAATTGCCTAAAAACACAAAAATGCGTCCTATGAATGTAGAAAATGTATTCATTGGATCGTATTTTTCTATGTATTTCACCAGTTATTTTTTCTTGGATATTTCACCATTTGCTGGATACATCATTGGTGACATGTTTGCCGTTGGAGTTGGTGGCACGTACATTTATAGTGCTCTTTTCACTAGTTCAGGACTTGCGCTTGAAAATAATATTTTTGGCGGTCGTATTTTTGCCAACTTCAGACCCTTCAAGGAAGAGCGTTTTTTACGTGGTATCTATGCACATGTAGAAGGCGAGTATTTAAACCGAAAGATCAACCCATCATCTCTTCAAAGTGATCGAGAGTGGGTGCCTGCTGTTAATGCCGGAATTGGCTATTCAACCCAGTTTTCTCAAGGATTTTCATTCATCTCTGAATTCTTGATCAATATTTTATATTTTTCACAAATACCGAATGGTATTTCGCCTGTTTACAGTACTCCTTGGCAATATCGAATTGGTGTGAACTACACGTTTTAATTTTTTTAAACTTGACCTTTTATTTGTTCCGACTATTCGACGGGGTTTTTAGTGAAACACCCAGGTCGGAATTGTGTACACATTTGATCGTTGGGTTGATCTCTTTGATTGTACGTTGATTCCAAAAATTGTTTTCAAATTTCAAGTACGTTAGATTTTGATCTTCAGGAGATTGGATCAGCACATTACAGTTTTCATATTGTAAAAAGTTGTTTGCTTGGAAACGGATACGATCATCATATAAATTTGATGATATAACTACATGTACTTTATTTTTCTTGAAGGTGTTATTTTGACAAACCAATGTGGATTTTTGGTTCATCTTGGTTATCTCCAAAGCATGAAGTTTAAAGTTTGAAAATATATTTTTCTCGATCGTTACGATGCCACCCCCTCGCATGTTGACAATTACACCACTGTTAACACCTACATTAGATGATGATTTTAGATGGTTATTACTGAAGTGAACCGTTCCACCCAGAAAAATACTGTTGCATTTAGTGAAACGACATTGATCAACATGAGCTAAACTAGTACTACGTACATTTATAGCTCTGAAGCAATGTTTGAATTGTGTATCAATAATTGAAGCCTCACCTCTTTTTTGTGTATTAATAGCTGTATAACAGTGTTCTACAGTACATTTATCCAATTGAACGAGACGACCAGAAATGGTGAATAGTTTTCGGGGTGATGCACCATTTCCTACAAAATGACAATGCGTAAAATATGAGCGATCTTCTCCTTCTTTTTTGGAGTGATGAAAGGTTAGACCGTGCCAATTCTGATCATTGAAACCTTTAAAATGGATTTTATTAAATGGACTTCCAGAGGCATGTATCTGACCATACACAACCATACTTGTTTCTCTTGAAAAAAGTACCTTCGTACCAGCTTCGATAGAGAGTGTTGCACCATAGAGGACCTGCAGGTCAGTTGTTATGATGTAAGGACTGTTTTCACGTTTCCATTCTGTATCTTTTTCTATGTATTGTGTGACATAGGTTTGAGCATGCAAATGAAAAGCGCAAAGTAAAATAAATGTAAGTAGGTGTAGTGTTTTTATCATCTGGTTACAGGCAACTAGTGCTTGATGAATTTGCCGATATATCGACTATCATAAGTCACAATATACATACCTTTTGGTAAAATTCCAACCGATATATACCCTGAAAAATGAGTACTCGAATATACATTTTGTCCGACTGAATTAAAGATATCCAGCTTTCTGCCATCCTGAATATCAAGTTGCTCTATATAGAGATCATCATTTGTTGGGTTTGGAAATAGGATGGCATTAGTATGATTTGTATGTAACATTGTCTGGGTACTAAATAATTGACAATGTGATGTGTTAGGGTTCAATTCGATCGGACTACTTGGTATTAATGATTGGTTGGTAAAGGCAGCATAGTCAACAGGATATTTTGTGGCTCGGAATACACCATTTGAATTGACTGGTGAGGTCCCCTGTGATAAAGGGCTTCCAACAGAAATAGGGTTGATATATTCAAAAACCATATTTTTTTGCGCGTCTACCTCAAAAATAGTTCCTGTGGGACCTTCGCAAATAAATACATTACCATTGGGTAGCTGATGGGCTCCTGATGTCCTTATTCCAAAAAAATGAGATGTATCTTTATAAGACCAATGAACTTGTGTAGCATCGAAGTATTGATTACCCCATAAATATTGTCCCGATACGTCGGTTGGAGGTATTAAAATATCGACGGTAGAATAATTGAGCGTATCACCATTGTTAAATACCATGATCTTTCCCGAATCTGGATTACCTGGTTCAATCCAACGGGCATCGTGTTGTGTAAAAAGGGTTCTTGATCCTGTTAAATTCATAGTTTCTGGGTTGCCCCATCTATATAGTATATCACCACCTTGATTCATAGTTCCACCTTGTGATGAAGCAGCTTCTGCCGTACTTGTACTATGATCAATGATCCATATTTCAGAGAAACTCCGAGAGCTTAAAATGATCTGATCCAAATATGGGTTGTAATCAACAGAGTTACAATGCAGCCAGTCAGCTTTACCAGTGATAGTGTTTGAATAGTTTAGATGTAGCTTGCCCGGGCTCTGTTGAACCGATCCATAATTTAATTTGGTGCTGTCAAACTCTTGCACAAGGTGATCCCAACTGTGCCATTCCCAAACGATCCGTCCAGAATCAAGTCCAATAGGTTCGACTTCAATGATCATTTCGGGCCATAGTTCCCCGTCGACCAACTTATTGGGATCTCTGCCATTTTGAAGGCATTCGGTTTGATCAATACGTTCAGTAGCCAATATCAATACATTGCCGTTAGGTAACATCTCAATAT
>CAXQBA010000411.1:0-3944 GCA_964221885.1 Luminiphilus sp.
AATTCTTCCAAGATCGAATCTTCTATTTTAACTCCCGATCAACAAAGGATCGTGCAATCAGCCATAGATGCACCTGATTACTTTTTGCTGAATGGTCCACCAGGCACTGGTAAAACGTCCGTTATCATTCATCATATTGTTAAGCACCTGGTTCAGATTAAAAAAGAGACCATTTTATTATTGGCGTTCACCAATAAAGCCGTTGATCAATTATGTCATGTTCTTGATCGAATATTCAACGACAAAAGACAGTTCGTTCGACTAGGAAAACCAATAGACAAACATGAATCATTATTAAAAAGCACCCTGAATCAGCGGATCATTGATGCGGATCAAATTGCAAAAACAAATAGAAGGCATCTTAACCGGAATGATCTGAAACAATTATTTGATGATGTCTCTGTAGTTGTCTCAACAGTTTCCTCCATCGCTAACAAATCAGACCTATTACAGCTTTTGTCATTTGATCGTGTTATTATTGATGAGGCATCCCAACTCCTTGAACCACAAATCATTGGTGTTCTTTCTCAGGTCCCTCGATTTATTATGATCGGTGACCACAAACAACTACCTGCTGTAGTTCAACAATCTCGTCAACAAAGTGCTGTTGATGATCCTATTCTCAATAATATAGGACTCTTTAATCGAGCGGATTCTCTTTTTGAACGCCTTTATACATATTGTGAACGAATGGGATATCATCATGCTTACGATCAATTAACCATACAAGGGCGCATGCATCGAGAATTAGCTGCATTTCCTTCAAAGCATTTTTATAACGATTCACTTAGTACACTCGCGGAGTATCTAAGGGAAGATGACCATAGACAACTCATTCCTCTTCCAGCAATATCCCAATCTCTAAGTAAACTTCAACAGCTATTTGCATTTAACCGACTTATTTGTATTCCTACGCAAACCATTGAAGCTGCTCAGAAGTCAAACCGTAAGGAAGCTGAACGTATCTGTCAAATTGTTCAAACTATTCAACAATTGAATAACTTTCGACAGATAGAATGGAACCCAAGTAAACAGATTGGGATCATCAGTCCTTTTCGAAATCAGATTGCCTTAATTCGTCAGTTAATGTTAGAATCTGATATTACATTTGCTGATCAAATCCACATAGATACTGTTGAACGGTTTCAGGGAGATGAAAAAGATATCATCATTGTATCATTTTCAGTCAATAACCTCCATGAGTTATCCATGATGATAGCCAAAGATGCGAATAATGCGATTGACCGAAAATTGAATGTTACCATTACCCGCGCTAAAGAGCAGCTCATTCTTCTTGGTAATTTTGATATTTTACAAAACGAAGAGATCTACACATCCCTTTTCAAATTCATAAAAACAAACGGCGTCATCTCACAAGATTTTGAATAAAATTCCCTCAAAAATATGTACATTACTGTAAAAGTGATCGATCGTATTAATGAATACAGAAACGGACAAAAATGTACACCAATTATTCGCCTCTTTCTTTGATGCTGGAGAACTGACGCCTTTTATCACTATCTTATCAAAAGCCATGGAAGACGGTCACATCTGTGTATCAACTCAGGGTGATATGTTAGCGGAATGGATGAATGACGATTCAGAAATGCAACTCAGTGTGCTCAATCCAAAAATATTAGATAAGCACCCTCTAGTAACCTGTGATCCGCAAATAAATAAACAACCTTTTGTGTGGATTAATGATAAACTATATACATACAGGTATTGGCAATACGAACAGCAGATCTTACTCAAGATCTTAGATTTAAAAAACACTGCATTATCTGTCAGAGCGCATCGCATTAAAGAGATTACGTCCAACAATTCAATCATTCGAACGCTGCAAGGCGACTACTCTATCATACCCTCTAATCAAACGCTAAATACAGACTGGCAATTTATAGCAGCTATAAAGGGCTATCTCAACAACTTATCCATCATAACAGGTGGACCTGGAACTGGAAAAACAACAACAATCTCTAAATTATTAGAGATCATACTATTACTAGAACCAGATAGTCAGATAATACTGGCAGCACCTACAGGAAAAGCATCAGCACGGATGAAAGAATCATTGCATGCCATTTATGAAGGTAATGATAGTGACGTTGGCAGAAAGATTCGATCTCTGTCTGCACAGACCATACATCAACTTCTGGGAAGCATACGAAACTCGATCTATTTTAAGCATGATGAAAAAAATCCATTACCCCATGATGTGGTCATTATTGATGAGGCTTCAATGATCGATGCAGGACTTATGGCCAAACTTTTAAGATCTATTCGTTCATCAAGCCGAATCATTTTCTTAGGCGATAAGAATCAACTAGCCTCTGTAGAATCAGGTTCTATTTTTGGTGATCTATGTCTAAGTGTACAACCTATTAATAGATTCAGTTCAGATATTTTCGAACAGATAAACTCTCTAATCGATAATGACGATCGAAGGATCAGCCCCACCTGTATATCCAAGGATCACTCTGCCTTAAGTGAGATGACTACTGAATTAATGCGAAGTTTTCGTTTTAGTGACGATGGTCAAATCGGTCGTTGGGCTAAAGCCATTCTAGAGCAAAACATACAACCACTCCTCAGTAAAGACACCATTACCCATGCTGAAATAAACTCCTTTTTTGACCAAGCTGAAGCCGTTTTACATGATCCGTTTCATTCAGATCATTTACTATCTCAGTTCTGTCATCTCTTTATCTCTTATATAGAAGAAAAAGATACTCTAAAAGCACTTGAGAGAATGAATGTGGCTCGTATTTTATGTGCCACCAAGATGGGTCCAAATGGAACATCTTCGATGAATCGATATGTAGAACAATGGCTGAGCCAACAAGGTCTTATTCAAATGGATCATCCTTTCTATGAAAATCGACCGATCATGGTCCGAAAAAATAATAAAATACTTGGATTATCTAACGGTGATATCGTATTAATACGAACCAATGACAATGGAAATCGACTCGCATATTTTATGGATGAAAACGGTCAACTTAAATCCATACAACCCGCTTATTTAAGCGATGCACAAACAGTTTTTGCCATGACCATACACAAAAGTCAAGGTTCTGAATACACTAATATATTGACTTGCTTACCTAAAGAAGGCTCTATAAAATTATTGACTCGAGAATTGTTGTATACAGCCATTACCAGGGCAAAAAAGAGAGTGATCATCCAAGCAAGTAGTGAACACCTTATAAAATGCTGTTCACAGGAAGTAAGAAGAGCGTCTGGAATTATTGATTCACTAAAAGCAATCGATCATGGCTCTTGAACTTATCGTATCCAATAATCTGGAATTATTATCCGATCGGTTAATAGCAGAGTTAGGTCAAACTCAAAATGATCTGTTTTCAGCCCATCATATTGTCACTCAAACCGAGGGCATGAACAACTGGCTGAAAAAAGAGATCGCCTATAAAACTGGAATTGCCGCAAATATTCATTTTAAAAAACAATTTGAAGTCGTCAATGAGATTTACAGGGAATTAACAAATCAAAAAAAACTCCTGATAAGTGTCGAATACTTGACCTGGCAACTATTCAATGCACTCAATGAAAATCACTTCAAAACTTCATTCCCAAAGGTGGCTGCTTATTTCTCAGATTCAACATCGAAGCGTTTTAGTCTGGCAAGTCAGGTTGCAGATCTTTTTGACCAGTATCAAGTCTACAGAGATGAAATGATCGATAAATGGAATCGATCACTCCCCTCAGATCTTAACGGAAGTGATTGGCAGGCTTACCTATGGAGAAAATGTACACGAACAGACTATCTGATCGATCGAGGCCAGATGGTTTCTTCTATCATTCAGGCATTAGAACTACCTGAGAACCAAATTAAACTGAAGAAAAAATATCCATTTCTGCCATTCTTTGGTATGGCCATAATGACACCTCTTTATCTTACTCTATTTCAAGCCCTGTCTGAG
>CAXQBA010000412.1:0-2813 GCA_964221885.1 Luminiphilus sp.
ATTTGACGAACTCGTTCTCGAGTCAGACTACAAATATGACCTATTTCTTCGAGTGTCATTGGCTGATTGCCATCTAATCCATAATAGGCAGTAAGTACTTGAATTTCTTTTTCAGTCAATTTAGAAAGACCTGATTTAACTTCTCTTTTAAGCGACTCGTCCATCAGGTTACTATCAGGTTTTTCACCATCAGATGAATCAAAGAGTGTATCTAACATGGTCATAGAATCTTCAGTTTCTCCTCCCATAGGTGCATCAACGGATACGTGTTTGCCACTGATTCGGCGTATATTTCGAACCTCCTTTGCAGTCAATCCAGTAAGATCAGCGATCTCTTCAGCCGAAGGCTCACGTTCAAATTCTTGTAAGAATGAATGATATGCTTCATTGATACGGTTCTGGGTGCCAATTTTATTCAGTGGCAATCGAACCAATCGAGCATGCTCAACGATCGCTTGGAGTATTGATTGGCGTATCCACCAAACTGCATAGGATATGAACTTAAAACCCTTTGTCTCATCAAAACGCTTAGCTGCTTTGATCAAGCCCATATTGCCCTCGTTAATAAGGTCTGCTAGGGGTAAGCCTTGATTCTGGTATTGTTTCGCTACGGATATTACAAATCGTAAATTAGCTTCTGTGATTTTCTTGAGCGCTCCCTCATCACCCTCTTTGATCAATTTAGCAAGGATGGCTTCTTCTTCTGAATCGATCATATCGATCTTGCCGATCTCATTCAAATACTTATCTAATGCGACACTGTCGCGGTTGGTAATTTTCTGTGTAATTTTGAGTTGTTTCATAGATTTGGTTTGTGATCTTATTTATACTTCAAAACGTACCATCTAGATAATAGTTTCGGTGCTTATATTAAATTTTCATAAAAAGCAAGTTTTTGGCTTATTTATTAGTAATAGGATCAATATAACGAATATTTGGTCTTGTTTTTAACATTTTGTTTACGAAATATTCAAGAATTTGGAAATTTCTCGAGCATGTTTTACAATGAATTCATTATTAAGTGATTGAACATTTGGTAAATGATAATGATTATGAATACCACTCATTTTAGTAATAATGTCAACACTTGATGGATTCATTTGACCATTATAAACGATACCATATATTGGAATATCTCTCTTTTGCAGGGCTTGAATGGATAGGAGGGTATGATTGATACTGCCTAAATAAAATTTAGATACCAATATGACCGGAATGGAAAGATATTCGATCATGTCAATAATAAGTTCAGAATCATTGATAGGAACCATCAAACCGCCAGCACCCTCTACAATCAAATGATCACTCTTCTTTTTTGGTTTTTGTATATGATCTAACTCGATTGATATGTTATCGAGAAATGCTGCATGATGGGGAGAGCATGGTGTTTCAAGTCGATAGGATTCAGGATGAAAGAAACAACGACCATCATTTACCCATTTACGCACTCTATCTGTATCACTAAAATGAAGATCACCACTTTGAATGGGTTTCCAATAATCTGCCAAAAGGGATTTGACAAGTATACTTGATACAACTGATTTGCCTGCATCTGTATCGGTAGCTGTTACAAAAAACTCCATAAATCTACTTTTATTCAAATGTAGATAAATGATCGAATGATTTGAATTTTAAATAGCTGTTTTTAAGCCGATCTGAACAGAGAATTGATGAAATGTCTGTTGTGATGCCATTGGAAGGATCTGTAAATACATACTTGGTTGGATAAAAATAGCAGCAGATGAACCAAGATGTCGTTCTACACCTGCACCTACTATCGCTCCAAAATGATAGTTCTTGTTTGCAGGTGCACCTTGCAGTAAACCACCTTCGTATTCATGAGTATTTATTTGATTTTGAATACTCAATGTATTGCTTTGGTGTGATTTTACACCAGAGTAAGTCTTAGACATGATTCCGCAAAAAGAAACTCCGGCACCTGCATAAATCCGCCATTTTTCATCCTTGTGGAAAATATAATTAGCAGTTACAGGCAGGGATATCGAAACTAAGTGTGTATTAATATTAGATGTGTAATCTAACGTTGTTGATTGATAGGCAATACTTGTGTTGCTAATATCATTGAAACGAGCCATAGATACCGTTACGTTAGAACGAATAAACCATCTGGGACTACATTCAAAATCCATCAAAAGGCCAAAACCATAGCCAACATGCGTTCCACCTAAGTGATTTTCAAGATTAACTTGTGTCGAAAAATTTGCACCCACAAATTTTCTTAGTAAATATTCAGGTGATGATTCTACATTAGAAATGCTAAATGATGGATTGGTATTTTTTATAGACTCTATTCCAGGTTCTAATGTGTTGATCCTATTGTCATCCAATCGTTCGGCTTGTTGTGGTATCGATTCCACCCGAATGGATGTGATAGCCTTTGGTGTTTTATTGATCGCTAATTCTTCTGTGACTTGCTCAGAATAGCTATCTAAAATCATATCATTTGTGTAACGAGTCGGTACAATAGGTTGTTTATTGAGCTCACTTATACCAGAAAAACTATTCAATGTAGATTGAACAGCTAACGTTAAAATATTCGGTCTTTTATGGGTGGGATCAGACTGAATATCGTTCCTGGTTTTGCTATGTGATGTTGACTCTGTAATTAATGATGAAGATGAATTGTTTTTAGACTTGTCAAATTTCAGATCGCTCGTATTATTCAACTCGTCCATCTGATCAATACTTGATATGGATTCTGTTGATGTAGGTATTAAAAGTTTATTAGGTTGGGGGAGGAATTTGACCAATGAGAAAATGATCAATATGATAGTTGTAAATTCAAGGATCTT
>CAXQBA010000413.1:0-6469 GCA_964221885.1 Luminiphilus sp.
ACAAAATATTCCATCTGAGATCATGGGTAGAAGTCTTTCATTTATTCGTGAACGACTCGACTCGACTGGATCAGGAATTATTTATTTGTCAGAATCTCTTTCAACGATCTATGTCGATGGAAAAAAGAAGAAAGAGATCATGAATTCTTCTAAAGTAAGCGGAAATGATAATGGATTCAGTTTTAACTCAGGGGCAGCCCTGTATGATATTTCGTTTTATGAAAACTATTTTGATCTGAATGATGCGAAGGTGTTATCCCCTATTGCTAATAATGCATTGGCTGCATACAAATATAAATTACTAAGTAGTTTCAATGATAAGGATGATCGATTGGTCCATCAAATTGAAGTGATACCAAAAAATACGGATGATGCTTTGTTTTCAGGTATCATTTACATTGCTGACAAAGATTGGGCAATTTATGGAACGGACCTTTTCACTACGGGAAAAGCTTTGAACATCTCATTGTTGGATACATTGAGAGTAAAGCAGACGCACATCCAATTGGAAAATGATGTCTGGCGTGTCTTTTCTCAACATATTTCCTTTAATCTAAAGATTCTATTTATCAAGACACAAGGAGAGTTCGTTGGTGTATATAGTCAATACGATATTGAGCCCGACTTCCCTCCTGGATTTTTTAATGCTGAAACCTTCAAAGTTGAAGATTTTGCAAATCAAAAATGGAACACATTTTGGGACTCCATTCGTCCAGTGCCGTTGACCAAAGAAGAAACTGTTGAATATAAAAGTAAGGACAGTTTACAACAGATTTGGAAAACAAAAGCATACAAAGATTCTACAGACCGAATAAAAAACAAACCACAGTTCATTAATGTGTTGACAGGTTATACCTTTAGAAATAGTTACAGAAATATTCGTTTAAATATTGAATCTCCGATCGATCACATCGTTTTCAATACGGTACAAGGACAAACAATTGGTCTTGGCCTTTCTCTTCTAAAAGGATTTGATGATGATTACACTTCATGGATTCGGTTAGGTGGTAATATTAATTATGGTTTTGACGATCAGACAGTACGTGGTCTATTTTCAATACAAAGCCGACTTAATTCGGTCTCCAGAGCCTCAATCCGTTTGTCAGGTGGAAAACAACTAACACAATTTGATCAACGTGAACCTATTGGTCCGGTTGCTAATGAGTTGTATACACTATGGTTTCGTCAGAATTATGCAAAATTCTACGACAAACAGTTTGCAGCATTCCAATACAGTCAACATATCTTCAATGGATTATTCATCAATGCAAAAACTGGCTATGAATATAGACAAGCATTGATCAATCAAAGTCCATTTTACTTCCCCTTTTTCAAGGACAGAACCTATTTTTCTAATCTTCCAACTGATACATACCAACCAGCTCAAACAGATAGTCTGTTATTTCAAGCGCATCATCATCTCTATTTAGACCTTCATGCAAAGATTCAATTATTCCAAACCTATGTCAGTTATCCAAAACGAAGATTCTATCAAGCATCTGTCTGGCCAGCTATATGGTTACGATACGTTAAAGCGATTCCTATACAAACGGGTTTTACTGATTTTGACTACATCGAATGCAAGATCATTAAAGAAGACCAATCAATAGGTACCATTGGCCGACTTAGTTATGTGATACAAGGTGGGATATTTTTGCAAAAGAAACATATATATTTTCCAGACTTTCATCATTTCAGGGGAAATCGAACCATTTTTGCTCAAGCTGAAAACTACTTAACAAGTTTTCAAATGCTGGATTATTATTCCAGAAGTACTTCGATGTTCTATCTTGAGGGTCATATTACGCATCATTTTGACGGATTCCTATGGAATAAAATTCCACTCCTAAAAAAACTAGGCTTTGAATTTGTGACAGGGTATCATGTTTTATATGAACCAACAACATTACCCTATATGGAATTCACGCTTGGTATCGATCGAATTGGTTGGAATTTATTCCGTTTTCTACGTACCGATCTTATCATTGCTTATCAGGTAGGACAACCCATTCAATTGGGTTTTGTGATGAGTATTAATTTTAAACTTTAAGACCGTTTAACGATGATAAATCATTACATTTGACAAAAAATCAACCATGTATCTATCCAAACTTATAAACACTCTATTATTCATATGCATCCTCAGCAATCTACAAGCACAAGAACTGGTCAATTATGAGGAGACATGGCAGGAATTCCTAAAAAAACCAAAGACGTCAAAGATTAGTGAATTGACTAAACCAGAAAAGTCATCACCCATCGATTATTTGAAGTATTGCCTAATGTATGCTACGAATTATTTCTGTGCAGATGATCTTTCGAATACCCAAAAGATGCTTAAAGAGATTGATGATCTCGATGTTTCACTACATCAGCAAATACCTGGTTTTGTAGAGCGAGACAAAGACCTCAGGTTGAAGATCGATGCTTATAATCTATGCCGTAAGCATTGGATTCAATTTTCAACAAACTATGAGGTTGACCAACAAACTATTGAAGAGAATGCATTGGCAAAGAAAGTATGTGAAAAAGGTACACTTGCTAAATATTCGATGATGACTTCATACAATTATTATTGTATGAATGACTTGACCAATGCAAAAAAACATTTTGAGGATCGGTTGCTGAGGCTCGTGAATACATCATTCAACCCTTCTAGAGTTCCTGGCCTAGTCAATGAGATAAACCGAACCAAAGTTCTCTGGGAAGGTCTTGAGTTGTTGGATACGGAGTGGTCCTCTTTCACAGAAACTGGAAAATCTAATGGGTATACATTTGATTTTCCAAAATACACATGTAACCCTATACCTGAAATTAAAATTCTACTCTTACAAGCTGCAAATGATTTTTGTGGAGCTGGAAGTGAAAAGTTTCAATTGATATTGGATAAACAAGAAAATACGGATCTCCCTATTCCATCGGATGTATTGCAACAGATTCAATGGCTTTCAGATACACTCCAACAACAAAATGAACAAGAAGATCAACTAAAAAAGATATGGTCACTACTAAATGCAGGAAAAGTGATCACCGAGGATATGGAATATCCCTATTCTTTTCCGTGTGACCGAGAATTGGATATAAAAGCAGCACTTTTAGATGGTTTTAAAAATATCTGCTCGAATGGAAGTGAAGCATTAAAAAGAGCTCAGGTATTAAAGGATCTCCATCAACCAAATCTTAGCCAATCGACCCGAAGCAAATGGAAAGAGCTGGCTGGACTGATAGAAAAAGAGAATTCGAATGTTGCTTATTTAGGAACCTTCTGGAAAGATTTCATCCCTGATAATACATTAAACCGATCGATTGATTTCGAATTCACTTATTGTGATCCGATCAACACATCCAAAGCCTATGTCATGGACGGTATTGTACACTTTTGTGAAAAAGGAATCCAGAGGCGACAAGATATAGCACAATCAATAGGAGCTTATGAAGATGATATTCCAGCTGACTTGAAAGAGAAGATTGACTTCTTGGACCAGCGGATCGCATATGAAGAACTTAAAATTTTGCAATTAGATAGTTCTTGGCACCATTACGTTATTAGTGACTCATTACCCATCGATCGTGAAGATTATCCGCCTAAAGACACCGCCTTACCAAAATTAGTAACGTTGTATCCAACCTACTGTGACAAACTAGCCCAAGCAAAATCATACCTGATTAAAGGCCATACAAATCCGTGTCAAGATGGTGAGACGTTTTTGAAAGATGTCATGGATCTCAAGAAAGAATACGATTTATCTTTTGATGCTGAGATCAATTGTAGTATCGAAAAACTTACATCAAAAATTTACCAATGTAAATACTGGGCTCTAGTTTTAGAAGCCCGACGCCTCACTCATGCTGAAAGAGAATTATTTGGTCCAAAATCCTCTAAAATCATGAAAGTCGATCTGAATTCAGCACAACAACCTTGTGAAACGGACGTGGTTTATGAGCCTATCGGATACATCGGGGTAAAATATGTGATATCCACGTATTTATGTCAACCCATAAATTTAGCTAAAATGGGGGATCCTACTTATTACAAAAAAATTGCGTCTTGGGTTGACGATGAAGTATTGACGGTTTATTGCGAAGAAAGTATGCGTTGCAAAGAAGATTTCTTTGTATATCTTGAAGGACATACGGATGGACATCGATTCAATGGACGTAGCTATGATCGTTCACTGAATATTCCCGAAGGAACACCTTATACTCATTTCCACAAGGTTAGCTTAGAGCAGATCGATACCCTTCAAAAGACAACAAGGAACATCACCTCAAAATTGAATAATAATATGGAACTCGGTATAGCTAGAGCCTGGACCGTTAAGCAGCAACTGGATTTTATGGGTGTCCCAATCACTATCGGAGCATTTGAACATCCTGAAGAGGAAAAAGGCGGTGAATTTCGAAAGGTTGATATCGAATTAAATATTACGAATCTAATGTTGGATTTCTATGAAAAGACCTTGAATCGACTCCTTGATGAATCAGGTATCGGCAATCGACCTAATAGTTGTGATTTTAATTAAACATTGTAGACTTATGCAGTATCTCATTTTATGTATCGTATTGGTTTCCTATAACCTTTCAACCGCTCAAGTTGCGTTAACACCTGATCAATTTTTAAAAATACAACGTGTATCACCCATTGGGATCAGTGATGATAAGAAACAGGTAATTTATTCAGTCAGCACTCCAGATATTACTTCAAATAGCTTTAATAGAGTAACATATTCAGTTCCTGTAGCTGGAGGAAAAGCTCAGATAATCAAATCAGCTAATACGTTGATCAAAGATAGTGATGTATCACCCAATGGGACGTACCGAATCGATATTCAATCAGTAAAAATTACCCCTACATTAGGAAAAGATATTCATGAAGACCTCGATAAAACAAATGCCTATGCATTTAATTCTTTGATGTATCGACATTGGGATACTTGGTCGGATGGTTCCTATGATCACGTCATGTTATACAATATTAAAGATAAAAAAGTCGCTCCGATCGATATCATGAAAGGGATGCCTTTTAACTGTCCCACTAAACCGTTCGGTGGTAGTTCAGACTATTTGTGGCATCCAGATGGGAAACAGGTCATATACGTTACAAAAAAAGCCAGTGGTACTGCCTACGCTGTAAGTACCAATACAGATATTTTCGCCTACAATATAGAAACAGGAAATACCTTGAATCTCACAGAAAAAAATCTTGGATATGATAACCACCCTCAATTTTCAAAAAATGCTGACATGGCTTATTTGAGTATGGAAAGGGATGGCTATGAATCCGATAAAAATGATATAAAAGTCTTATTGAATGGAAGTACACAAGCGTTCAACTTAACAGAGCACTGGGATGGAACCGTTAATGAATTTGTATGGTCACCCGATGGTAAACAGATCTATTTCACTGCTCCTACACAGGGTACCGTGCAGGTATTCATGATCAGTATGTCCGATGCAAGACTAAAAAAACAACCCAAACAAATCACCAAAGGTCCCTTTGATATAGGTGGGCTTTTAGGAATCGTAAAAGGAACATTGATCGCTAGTAGGACCGATATGAATCATGCACGAGAGATCTATTCGATAGACCTCAGTAATGGCGAACAACAACAATTGAGTTTTGTGAATACAACGTTCTATAATGGAATCAAGCAATGTGATGTTAAGAAAGAAATGATCAAGACAACCGATGGTAAGGAAATGTTGACTTGGGTTATCTATCCGCCAGATTTTGATTCAAGAAAAAAATACCCAACACTTCTATATTGTCAAGGAGGGCCTCAAGGGGCACTCAGTCAATTCTACTCTTACCGATGGAATTTTCAATTGATGGCATCCCAAGGATATATTGTTGTTGCTCCAAACCGACGTGGAATGCCAGGGTATGGTGTTGAATGGAATGAACAAATAAGCGGAGATTACGGCGGGCAAAACATGAACGATTATTTAGCTGCGATCGACCACATGGCTAAAAAATCATTTGTAGATCAGGAACGACTCGGATGTGTGGGTGCTAGTTATGGAGGATATTCTGCCTTTTATTTAGCAGGAATCCATGAGGGTCGCTTTAGATCATTTATAGCACATGATGGAATTTTCAATTGGCGATCCATGTATGGAACTACAGAGGAGCTTTTCTTCGTTAATTGGGATCTTGGAGGTGCCTATTGGGATTATGATAATAAAGTAGCTCAGCAAAGCTATCAGGCATTCAATCCGATCAATAAGGTTCATCAATGGGATACGCCTATTCTAATTATTCAGGGAGGAAAAGACTTTAGAGTCCCTATTGGACAAGGTCTAGAAGCATTTCAAGCTGCACAACTTAAGGGAATTAAATCTAGACTACTTTTTTTTCCTGAGGAGAATCATTGGGTATTGGAACCACAAAACTCCTTGCTTTGGCATCGGGAATTTTATGCTTGGCTTAAAGAAACACTTTAGGAGATCGGAAGAGCACACGTCTGAA
>CAXQBA010000414.1:0-2915 GCA_964221885.1 Luminiphilus sp.
TTGTTTTTCTAACGGCCAAAACAATGAAAGACGATGTGATTAAAGGCTTTCAGGCTGGAGCCGATGATTATATTTCAAAACCATTCGCTCCAGAAGAATTATTATATCGTATCAAAGCGATTTTAAAAAGAAGTAACAAGCCTGAAAGACACAAACAAGAGATCAAAGAATTTAATATTGGTCGTTACCATTTCAATTACCCACTCCGTATATTGACGTTTGATGGTGAATCAAAAGAGAAACTCTCTCCTAAAGAATCAGAGCTATTAAAAATGTTCTGTCTGTATATGAATGATATTCTACCTCGTAGTATTGCCTTAAAGGAAATATGGGGCGAGGATAATTATTTTACGGCTAGAAGTATGGATGTATTTGTAACAAAACTTCGGAAGTACTTGAAAAATGACAGTCGTTTGGAGATCGTAAATATTCATGGTAATGGATTTCAATTAAGACTAAGTGAAGAACAAGGTCTTAACTAGTAAATTCCAATAGTTCGTGTGTAAAAATACTCTCAGTGTGTGTGCTGAGAGTATTTTTTTAGGATAGTTTCGGATTATTTTTGTGCCTGTCTTTATCTCTTTTAGTCCGTTTGTCAATGATAGACTGTAAAACGGATGTTAGGTCTGTTCCTGTTTGATTGGCAATGCATATGAGTACAAAGAGTACGTCACCTAGTTCTTCTTTTAGGTTCGATGAGGCCTCTGATGCTGTTAATTCCTTTTTAAAGGATTGCTCGCCATAAATACGTGTCATCAATCGAGCGACTTCACCCACTTCTTCCATGAGAATTCCAAGGTTTGTCAGTTCGTTAAAATATCTGACACCTACGGATTGAATCCATTTATCAATTAATGCCTGCGCCTCCTCAATCGTCATTGTTAGATATTTTGAGCTTGGATGTTAGAAGTTGTCTTCACTTGTTTCAACTGTTTTTTTTTGATGTTCTGATTATTCTTATACTGAAATAAGAAATTCACAAAAATAACAGAGATCAGACCGATAGCAATCGATCTATACCGTACAATAGTTCCAACATTAACGACCAATAATCCTATCAGCATCAAATTGGAGGTGGCCATAGCCGTGATTAATGATGTAATCGAGTTCTTACGAGGAAGCTTGATTTCACTCTTGGCATAAAATGCAAAAACACAAAGCGTTAGGAATAAAAGGATCTCTATACCTGAGATAAATTGCAAGACATCTTTACACTCCCAAAGGAATGGTCTAGCCAATACGTTAATGATGGCGGTTGGTATGAAGAAGACAAACCCAGTTAATGATGGATGCATTGGATTGATACCATCGATGAAAGACCCCCCTTTTTCATTAATGAATAATTGTTGTTGAATTGACAATAGTTCAAAAATAGTATTTCCTGTGTATAAATAGCAAGTAGTACTTAAAATCAATGAAAAGATCAAATAACTAAATATATACGTTTTAAACTGATTCCATTGAAAGTGAATACAAAGGATATATGCAATTAATGCAGGCGCAAAAATAGCTAGCAAATAGTATCGAAACAGTGCAATGATCAATAAACCAATTCCAAGAGTAAAGAATTGTCTGAATCGATAGTTTTCTTGCATACGGTAGAGCGATAATATCGTTAAACTCATACCAAGAAAAATATAGCCATCTTTATGTAGACCTGCTGTCCAGAAAGATAGGGAAGGAAAGAAGAAACATATTGTAATTAAAAAAGGCGTTGGTATGTTTAATGAATTTCTAAATACCTTAAAGAAATTAATACTAGCTATGAAACTCACAACAGCCATAAAGAATATATGTAATTCGTAACTGTCAAATGCTACAAAGTTCAAAAATGCATGTATGTGTACAAGTGCATATGTACCAAAGTTCTTGATAAGAATCTCATTGGATGGATAGGTGAAGACTTCTGCATTAGGGGGTTCTGGGGATAATCCTATAATAGACTGATAATAATACTCCGAATGATTCCAAAAGGTATTACTTATCAGTTTTGCCTCTTCATAGTACAAAAAAGTATCACCACCATTAAAATAATTAAGATGAATAAAATAGTACGAAAACCCTAATAAAATCTTTGACAGAAAGATAAAGAATAACGCTAGCTTTGATAAGCCATCTGTTTTGAAAATTGTTGTTCTGAAAAGTACAAGACCAATCAAAGCAATATATATGGTCAATAGAAAATAGGGCATCTTATGACGGTAGTAATTACTTGTGTTTTTTATTTGTGGTCAGCAAATATAAGATTTAAACGCTAAAAATTTACATTTTAATATGCCATCAACTAATTCTTTTTTCCTTTCAATAAAGGCACAAATCTAAAATTGCTAAATGATTCTTTTTTAAAGGTGCTTTCATCTGATTTTGTATATCTATACATGGTTTGTTCCTCATTTTCTCCCATAGGGATAACGAGTATTCCACCGATCTTTAGTTGTTGTAATAACGCCTTTGGTACATAGGGTGCACCGGCTGTGACAATGATTTTATCATAAGGAGCAAACGAAATGAGTCCTTGATATCCATCTCCATGATAATTGAGAATACCATTTAATTTGAGGATGTTAAACATCTTTCTTGACTGAAGATAAAGATTCCTATGGCGTTCAACGGAGAATACCTTAGCACCCATCTTCGCAAGAACAGCCGTTTGATATCCGGATCCAGTACCAATTTCAAGGATTTTATCTTTGGATTTAACATGGAGAAGTTGTGTTTGAAAACCAACCGTAAATGGTTGTGAAATAGTCTGGTTTTCATCGATTGGAAAGGCTTTATCCTCATAAGCATGTTCCTCAAAAGCATTGTCCAAAAAAAAAATGTCGAGGTATGGCATACATGGCATCTAAGACAAAAGGCATCAACGATCCTAATGTCTTAGATGCCATGTATGCCATACCTCGACATTTTTTTTT
>CAXQBA010000415.1:0-7174 GCA_964221885.1 Luminiphilus sp.
TGAAGACCATCGAGAATTATAAAATGAAAATATGGTCTCATGTACTGCAGATGGCAGATTATGAGCTTGATGTTGATATACCTGAAAATGTTCCTTCTGCAAAAGATAAACGTAAAGCTGATAAAGTTCCATACCCAAGAAAGATCAAGAATTTGAGACATTATGGGAAGAATATCCGAACTATGATCGCTAAGGCTAAGGTAATGGAGGATGAAGAAAAGAAAAATGACTATATCCAAATCATATGTTCCTTTATGAAGTTATCCTATAAGGAATGGAATCGTGAGAATGTTCAAGATGAAGTGATCATCAATGAATTCAGACAGATTGCAGGTGAAGATATTCCATTTCCAGAGGTCGTGGATTTTGACTCATTGATTACAGCAACCCCTAAACGTAAATTAAATAATACGAGTAAACCTACTTCTCGCGGTCGTAAAAACAACAAGCAGAAAAAGAATAAGAACTATCGTCGCAACAAGCGATAAACTATGTTCAATAGGATGGAAATAAAGAGCGCTCATCTCTGTTCTCTCAAAAAAAATATTCTTTACTGGATCGACCAAAAAGATACAGACTATATATTATTCGACAGTAATCAGTATGCGAATGATAAATATGCTAAATATGAGTGGATTCTTTGCTGGGGGTTTGAGGATCATATTTCTTATGTAGATCTTTACCTTGAACAATTAATGGAATTAGATCAGTTTATTACTGATAGAAAAGACAAGTGGCTGGTCGGTTGGGTTAATTACGATGTAAAAAATAGTTTGTATCAGATTCAATCAAAGAATTCATCTATATTGAATATGGCTGATATCTTCTTTAGTCAACCCCAACATATTATTTATATCACAAAGGATGGTCATTTATGTATTCAATCAGAAGATATCAACCTTGATGATTGGATTGACAAGTGGTCAAAAGATGAAACAAATGGTGCTAAGATAAGACCTAAAGTCGATTTTGAGCCATGTACATCAACACAATCCTACAAGACAAATATCGAATCCATTAAGAAAGATATTGCCAATGGGCTCTATTATGAATTGAATTATTGTCAGTTCTTTAAATCCCAAACTCCCTATTTTCATTCGGCTGATACTTTTGAATTATTGAAAGAACAGACCCTAGCTCCTTTTTCTGTTTGTATAAAGATGGCTGAATATGATGTTTTGTGTTATTCACCCGAACGGTTTTTTTGCATTAGAGAAGACCGATTAATTTCACAACCAATAAAAGGAACTATTGCCGTAGGTGACACGTCTGAAAAGTCATCTCAGAATGAAATGACATTGTATCAAAGTGAAAAAAATAGAGCTGAAAATGTAATTATCGTCGATTTAGTTCGAAATGATATGACCAAATGTTGCCAACTTGGAACTATTGAGGTAACCGAATTATTTGGGGTATATCCATTTAAAAATGTGATACATATGATATCAACTGTTGAGGGACGGCTACGGGAAGAAGTATCATTTTTTAAAATAATAAAGGCTCTTTTCCCTATGGGTTCAATGACAGGTGCACCCAAATTAATTTGTATGGAGTCGATCGATAAGTATGAGGAGTACAAAAGAGGCTTGTTCTCTGGTACTGTGGGGTATATTGATCCTCAGGGCGATATGGATTTTAATGTGGTGATACGTACGCTGTTTTACGACAAGAAACAACGGCAACTAACCACCGTTGTGGGTGGAGCTATTGTCTATGATTCGGTTGCAGAAGACGAATTGAATGAATGCTACACAAAGATAAAACCTATCTTAGATATCGTCAAGAGTTAAATGATATTGATATATATCAATAGTTTGGTAATATTATTGCGTGAAACCTATCATATTCGAAATAATATTAAAAAAAAAGGCTCTGCATGTAAAAAAATGCTATCTTTACTACAATTCTGATTAAAACAAATTGGTTTTAAGCTAAATTGTTCCCTTTTAAAAACACCAAACAAATGATGAAGCAAGTCTTATCCCAAATGGTATTGATGTGTACGGTCTTTATTATATCCTCTACGTATACGAAGGCTCAATCCAAATCGAACAATCCATCAAATACTGCTCAAGAATCTGTTGTGAAATCAGTCACTTTAGCAGAACCTGGAACTTTTTATGTTCTTTCTACTCGTAAGAAAAAAGAGCTTTTTACGAATGAAAAATATATTCAGCTTCGAATGATCGCAGCTGAGAATCGAAAAGCGGACAAAGAAATCAGATTATCGATCAATGATATGACGGATATTGTGATTCTTCCTTACTCAAAGATCAATGATCCTAATTTTGTTCCTTACACAACTCTATACATTAACGATTAAATTTCCCTGAAACTTAAATTTATATTTTATGAAACGTATTTTTTTACTCTTCATAATCCCATTTCACTGTTTAGCTCAACCAGCTAATGATATTTGTTCTGGTGCGACACCAATTCCTACTGATGGTACATGTCTAACAGGACAAACCACTGTAGCTGCCGGAGATCATTGGATCGGCCAGGTTGGTTGTCAAGCTGGAAATAATGTGAATGAGGTATGGTACTCATTTGTGGCAACAGGAACACAAACAGATATTACAGTAACGCAAGGTACGATGACTGGTAACATTGAGGTCATTGTTGTAGAGGATGCATCTCCACCATGTGGTACTCTATCCAACGCAGGTTCTAATTGCGCCCCTGGACCGACTACTACCACTACAATTCAAAATCTCGTTATTGGTGCAACATATTACATTACAGTAAATGGAACTGGTACAGACGGTACCTTTGATATTTGTAACTTGAATACTACTCCACCACCAACGCCTGGTCAGGATTGTCCAACATCATTTACTCTTTGTAACGCCGATGGTTTCACGGTGGGATCTGTTTCCTCTGGAGCAGGAACAATAAGTGGTAATGGTTCAAACGAAGATATCAGTGTAAATTCTTGTTTTGGCGGTGATGAACGTCAGTCACAGTGGTATACGTTTACTGTAGACGAGGATGGTGATTTAGAATTTCAAATAGATCCAGCTGTATTTACCGATGATTATGATTGGGCAGTATATAATATTACTAGAACAGGTTGTGTTATTTCGCCTGAAACTCCTATAGCATGTAATTGGAGCTTTTGCTCGGGTATGACTGGATTAACCTCAAATGTTGGCGCCTACACTGGTGGGCTTGCTTCTACAAATGATTATGAATTTGGTAATCCTCCAGGTGCTGGTAGCTGTGATGGTGCGCCAGGTGGACCAGATAATGGTAACGGTTCGTCTCAATGGGAGAACCCAGTTAATCTAGTAGCAGGTAGAACGTATGCCATATTGATAGATAATTTCTCCACTACAAATAGTGGTTTTGATTTTACTTGGACGGGAACAGATGCGGAAATTGGACCTGATGCCACATTTGGCTATACATTAGATGCAACGTGTTTTACGGTAACATTAGATCGACTCACAAATTACACAGGTGCTAATATGACCTACTTGTGGACATTTGGTGATGGTACAACATCAACTGATGCGGTTCCCGCACCTCATACGTATTCCACTATAGGCCTGTATACGATTTCACTTGAGGTGACTGATGCCATTGGATGTGTCCGTACTTTTTCATTGCAAGTTGATGTTGGATGTTTGTTATTATCGAACAAGTTGACTTCTTTCAATGTTGAGACCGCAGATCAAACTAATTTCCTTGAATGGTCTATGGAAGACACCGATGAGTTGGATTATTTCCAAGTACAACGTTCGGTCGATGGTTTACAATGGAATGATATTGCTGAAGTCTCTGCAGTTCATGGTGAATTGAATTACGATTTTGTTGATGCAGACTTTACGAAAAATACTAATAATTATTATCGTATTAAATTGATCTCCACCCAAGGTCAAATTTCATACTCAGACATCCGTGTTGTTGATAATGTAGCTTATGACATGTCGGGCTTATTTGTAAAGCGAGTTTTCCCTTCCCCAGTACAAAACACGATTAATATTGAGTTGTCTACGCAAGACATCAAATATATTAAAGTTGAGGTATTAGATCTTATGGGCAATCTTCATAGTTCAAATGCATCGATTTTACAGCAAGGAACGAACTTCTTGCAAATCGATCTTGAAAATCTGGAGAGCGGGGTTTACTTGCTAAGCCTTACAGATGAACATGGCTATCAATCGCAATTACGAAAGTTCATAAAACGATAATTAAAAAAAAAGTCGCAATCCAAATTGCGACTTTTTTTATTCCTCAAGAGTCGACATTAATTTATTTTTTATCTGTTGTGTGACTTCCAACCAATTATCTGTTGCTGTCCAATTATTCTTTTTGTAGTGCTGGATCAATTCATTAAAAGCATCCGTTATTTCTTTATGATCATCCTTTTCAGCAATTGATCGATATAGTTTTTGATAGGGTTCTTTAAGTTTATTGTCTCTATTGAAAATGGGTTGTTTGTTTTCTCCTTGTAATATGATTTGAAGTAAGTGCTCATGTTGTTCCTTTGCCTTTTTCCAATACATAAAATCTTTATTTTTAAGGACGAATTGATGGCTCTTGATAAGTGTGTTTTTAAGCGATGATATTTCAATTAAATCTAGCCTGGGGTCTTTGATATAAATTGCTGTGTAAAGATCAATATAGGATCGCATTTGTTCGCTTAACTCACGGTAAAAGATACGTAGTAGTTGATCAAGATCAGCTCGAACAACGATTGTATTTTCCTCAATACTGAAATGAAGAAAGTTGTCTTCAAGTTTTTTGCAGAAGTCATCTTGATCTGAATCATATGAACCATAGGATCGTATGTCATCTATCAAAGTCTGATAGTTTTTTAATGTATGAGCAGGAATATTTCTAGCTATTTTATCGATAAATTGATAGGTCTCCATAAGTGCAATATCCGTCGTCTTCTTGTTGGATTTACCTAGAATGTATGATTGATTATACCGAATGATACGTTGGATGTGTGTGACCTCTTTCAGGTTTTGTTCAGCTATTTTATTTTTAAGTCGATCAATGCTTTGTTGATCGATTACTTGCTGACGTTCTCGTAACTCTGACCGGCTTAGTGATTCCTCTATTAGGTTAGGGTCATACGAGGGTATTTTCCGAATCAACTCTTTGTTTTCGACGTAGGACAATGGATTGAAGAGTATTTTTTGGGTCCAACCAATGGTATTGTTAGGCGTTCTAACATAAAACCATGTACTTTTATATGAATTCCCACCCACACGAACTTGGGTCTCAAAAAGTGTCGAATCGTACATGTATTCGACTAGAGCGCCTTTTTCAAGGGTCAAGAGTATTTTTGCCTTATCATCAGGGGTTTTACGAATACGAACAAACGGTGTATTTGATCTATAAAATAAACGATCTCTACGTTCAACTTCTTGAGTATCCTGATTATTCTGGACTGTTTTATCTTCATTGGAATGACATTGCCAACCGACCACTACAGATATACAAATGAAAAAAGCAAAACGTAATAAAGGCATTAGTTCAATTATTTTAGTAGTTTTAAAAGTACAAAATAAAGTAAGAAATCTAATCCTTTTTTTACGTGCTAAATGATCGATATTATGGATCAAACATTACGACCCTTCCATCTAGCAATACCTGTAGATGATCTAGCTTCTTCTCTGTCGTTTTATGGAGATTTACTAGGTTGTGAGACAGGACGCTCGTCTGATCATTGGATCGATTTTAATTTTTTTGGTCATCAACTTGTTGTTCATCTGAAAGACAATACATATGAACAAGAAAAAATCACCAATCCTGTAGATGGACATCAGATTCCGATACCACATTTTGGTGTTGTTTTAACCCTTGAGGATTGGTATCAACTAGAATCAAGGTTAAGAGCAAAGTCTTTTCCATTTGAGGTGGAACCATATGTTCGTTTTAAAGGTCAAGTAGGTGAACAAGCAACCATGTTCTTTCGCGATCCAAGTGGAAATGCATTAGAATTCAAAGCCTTCAACGATTTATCTTCTCTTTTTTCTAAATAATTTCAGTATGCCGGCAATCTTTATAATTATTTCAGTAGCGTTAATAGTTGTTTTATTACAATATATATTTGCCATGCAATCTCGTGCGCGAACCAGAAAACAGTCTGAAAGGCTGGATGATATTCAATCTTCATTTGATGCATTCGATACGAGTATATCCAAGTTAGAGGAACGGATTCGAAATTTAGAGGATATACAGTCGGACTATGATCATAAAAGTCAGTTTACAAACACGCAACCTAATGATCTTAAAATTGAGATTGAACAGCTCAAAACAATGATCAAAGAAATTAAAAAGTAGATGAGACGGATTCTGATAGGTCTCTTTTTAGTTCCGTTGGTAAGCTATGGATTGCTGACTGTCTGGTTACTTTTTTTTATTTTAGGATCGTCATACAACGAGTGTATTGATCAAATTATTGGTTGGGTAGGGGAACCCCAATATGGGGATCTTATTAAAAATACGTATCTCACGGAGTCTACCTTTCAGGTAGCTCAGTATCTTTCTCTTTTTATTAGTGCATGCCTTTTTCTGACCTTGGTTGTATCGTTTTATAAAAGGAAAGAGCTAATGATTTTTTTCCAACGAGTCATGCAAGCTTCTTTTTCAGATCCAATTAGTAAGGTAAAGCTAATATCAGGCCCTGTTGTTATTTTATTCATATTATTTTTTTTGCGGTATGTCTATTTTTTATGGACATATCATATTACCTATGATGAGGCTTGGTCTTTTCTACATTTTACGGATACACATCCTTTACTGATCTTTTTTAGTCCCAATAACAACCATGTTATTTACACGTTTTATTCGTTTGTTTTTCATCAATTTTTCGATGGAGATTTAGCTATAAGGCTTCCAGTTGTTTTGTTTTCATGTCTTGTAGTTTGGGTTTTTGCTGGAATGATCCACTATTTTTTCAAAGGTGAAAGAACATTAGGACCTCTTTTACTTATCATGTGTCTTCCAGCTATTGGTATTTATGGTTTTCATGGAAGAGGTTATATATTTGAGATGTTGGCTTGTCTGATCTCAGTTTGGTCATTACTTAAAATGGTTCAACCAGAAACTAAGGATAAGCGTATTTATTTGATTATTGCTTGTTTAGCTAATGCATTTGGTATTTGGTCCGTACCAACACATGGGATCTTAGTAATTGTTGAATGTGTTTTTTTAG
>CAXQBA010000416.1:0-2843 GCA_964221885.1 Luminiphilus sp.
ATACAGGATTTAACGGGTCTATACGGTGGAACGTATCAATTGGTTTTATTAGATTCGAATGCTTGTTCAGATTCAATATCACTAAATCTATTCGAACCAGATTCTCTAATCATACAATTGGATACCTTGATCAATGAAAGTTGTGATGGACAAAACGATGGACTCATACAAGTTCAGGGTCTTGGTGGTAATTCACCACTGTCATATGTATGGTCTAATGGAGAAACTTCCACACAGATATTTACTTTATCAGCCGGATTATATCAGTTGACAATAACTGATAGTTTGTCTTGTGTTTCTATTGATAGTTTCCAAATTGATGATACGCCAACGATTCAGATCGATGCGAGTGTTATAGACAGTGTTTCCTGTAATGGTCTGAGCGATGGTTCTATAGATCTTACGGTCTCTGGCGGGGCAAGTGGTTTCAGCTATATTTGGTCAAGTGGCCAGACAAGCAGCTCAATTGGTTCCCTTACTGCTGGATTATATAGTGTTACCATCACTGATAGTATTGGATGTTTTATCGTCGATTCATCGATCGTTGTCGATGAACCCGATTCGTTGCTAGCCAATGCTGGGATTTCAAATATTGATTGTTTTGGTGATGGTAATGGCGAAATTAATGTTTCTGTAATAGGAGGAACGATTCCGTACATATATCAATGGTCAGCTGGTTTGAATGCTACTGCTTTACAAACCGGATTAGAACCTGGTTCATATCAGGTTACAATCAGTGATTATAATAACTGCCAATGGGTTTTTGATACATTAATTATAACAGAACCTGACTCTTTTTACCTATCGATTCAATCAGGAAATGTTCGTTGTTTTGGTGAACAGAATGGTAGTAGTTCGGTTCAGGTTTTTGGTGGTACACCTAATCAAAATACATACGATTACTCTTGGTCATCTGGACAGCAGATCGATTCATTGTTCGGATTGGGACCTGATACCTACACGATTACCGTGACAGATTCGTTAGGCTGTCAATTAATCGGACAGAGTATCGTTCTTGAACCCGATTCGATTGTAACATTCATAGATCCTATTGTTCCTTTAGAGGGCTGTTTTGGTGAGCCTTTTGGCGTATTAAGTGCATCGGCAATTGGAGGTAATGGATCTTTTAATTTTGTATGGTCAACAGGTGCTAGCTCTCAACAGATCAATAACTTACAAGCAGCATCGTATACGGTGACCATTACTGATTCGCTTGGGTGTACATCCATTGATACATCAGTAATAGGTATACCTGTGATACCAACTGTAGATGTAGGTATCAATATACCAGGGATATTATTGGATACGGTGAATTATGGTCAAACCACCACCATTCTTACACAGCCTGATCAATCTAATTCTGGCGTCGATTACATCTGGACTGAAATAAATGGTCAAACGAATGTAACATTCAGTAATCCTCTAGCTGCTTTAACGAATGTAAATTGTGAGCCGATCTATTCAACCTTATTTCAATTTGAGGTTTTGGCTATTTCACAAGATGGATGTCAAGATACCGGATATGTGGATATTTTTGTGATAGTGAATGAGCTGTTGGGTATACCTAATGCTTTTTCACCGAATGATGATGGATTGAATGATCTATTCAGACCTGCTAATTTAGATCCACAGTTCATCGATGTCTTCCAGATATTCAATCGATTTGGACAATTAGTCTATGATGGAAATCAAAACAATAATGAGGGTTGGAATGGTCGATTAAATGGAGTTGGTCAACCTGTTGAGGGCTATGTTTATCTGATAGAATATACCATGCCTGGTCAAGAAACGAAAAAGGTTAGGGGAGAGATCGTATTGATTCGTTAATGACCGCTACGAATTGTATAATTTGTATTTGTTGATGAACATTACAAAACCATCTTCTGAAATGTAGAATTTCCAATGGTGATTTGTTGAGCCGTTGTTTTTGATAAATGTAAAGGTATATCCGTCTTCTAATTTATTGACCAAGATATTTGTTTCGGACATTTTAAGGCTTGGGATATCAACAAGTAAAACATCATCTAACATCGAGATTTTACGACTTAAATAGTTTACATTCAAAGCAGATTTGCTACTAAGTTTGAATACATCCATACCATTAGACGTTTTGACTAAGGTGAAGGAATATTCAAATGCACCTTGAATCATGTCATGTAATGGATTGTCATGGTGATTCCATTGACCTTCAAAAGCATGTATGTATACTGTATGTATACATTTTTTATTTGTAACAGCTACAGAACCTAATTCTTCAGAAACTGAAAGGAATTTATCGGTGATCGTTACTTCATGTAAAGCTTTAGAAACATCTTCAATAACATGCTCAGATACAACAAATGCTTGCTGATCAATAGTTATTTGAGCAGCTAATGCTTCGACATTAGAGGAACTAACAATTGACTGGGCAAATGTATTGAATGACAGGAATACGACAGATAAGGTGTAAAGTAGAATTTTCATTGTAGCAACTTGTTTTGGCTTTTAGACCTTTTTTTTGAATTGTGTTAGTACAAATCTAGGAGATTTATTCCCAATTATAAACAAATTTATCCAACAAAATTTAACTAAAAATTTTCAGAAATTGAATATAATAGGTTGGTTAACAGGGTTTAGTATTTTTAAACATATTTGGAAATAAATTAAAGATTCCCAAAATGAAAATAAAATTATCAAATCAAAACATCTTATTCGCAGTATTTTTGGATAAAGCGGTACGATTTTTCATGCCCTAGTTGATCGGCACGTATAAAATCAATACAAGCTTTCTCCCGCTGTAAAACGTTCAGGTATATTTGGCCTCTTAGAAAATAAGCTTCTTTGAGACTCGGATTGATCTCAAT
>CAXQBA010000417.1:0-3246 GCA_964221885.1 Luminiphilus sp.
CCCACTTTATTGCACACTTCAGCCATTTCCATCAGTGTAAAACCAAAGCACATCAACAAGGCACAAGTACTTACCACTGCATCACCCGCCCCACATACATCCTTTACATCAGTTTCCAAGGCTGGTATTATACCGATATCTGCTCCAGAATTGTAGTAAATACCCTCTTCACCCAAGGTGATCATAAGATTTTCAAGGTTCATAGTCTCTCTTAAAAACGTTGCATGCTTATTGAGTGCTGCCAGATCCAAAGGCGACGTATCGATTTTAACATTTAACGCATCTTGTACTTCCCTCAGATTTGGTTTGAAAAGAGAAATACCTTTGAAGGTTGTAAAGTTATCTTTCTTAGGGTCAACAATTATGGATATATTTTCAGTTTGGGCTACATCAATGATCCTTTGAATAAACGTCGCCGTTAGGACTCCTTTGTTGTAATCTTGTAAAAGAATAATATCGACACTGTTTTTACTTATGTACGAAGAGAGATCTTCAAAAAGTTTATCAAGAATTGAGTCAACTATTTTAGCTGAGGGCTCCCTATCATATCGAAGATGGTGTGAGTTATCGACAAACAATCTCGTTTTACAAACAGTGTTACATGTTGATTCTCTAATCATATGCTGATACGATATTTCATTTTTGATCATCAAATCAAAAACCATATCAGCATAATGGTCATCCCCAATAACTGAAAAAAGAATCGGTGTAGCCCCCAAGCTTTTAATATTTTTTGCCACATTGGCTGCGCCGCCCAATTTGTAAAACTGCTCCATATGCTCTATGACAGGAACATTCGCTTCGGGAGAAGGTCGATCATAACGCCCAAACAGATAATGATCCAAAATGACATCACCAATGATGGCAACACGCTTTTGTGCTCTGCTATCGGCGTTCAGATTGCTAAGTCGTTGTATCGTCATTTGGTGCTGTTGTAGATGATGATTGGAGACTTTCATTTAGAATTCGAATAGTCTGTGTTTGTTCTTTCAACATGGATTGAATCGCATCTAATTCATCGTGCAAAGCCAATTTGACGTTTTTAGGTGATGCCAAAAATGGACTGATCTTCATTCGAACAAACCATATCTCACGGATATCTGCAAGTTGAATAGCTATCTCATTATAATAGATATTATCAGAGCATAGAAGTATTTGGCCTTTATCCGATAATTGATTTTTGATGCGATTCACATATACGTTATCGTGGGTCACAACTACATATACGTAATGGTCCCTGATGATCTTCAGCCAAAGTGTAGGTTCGATCCAACTGCACACAACCTTATCCCCTTCATATAAGATAGGTTCCATAGCATCACCACTTATTTCAAAAGCTCTGTAATCATTTTTTTGATGTATAATTTCGGGAAGTTGAATCGTAAGCTGTTTGGACAAAAGAACGGATTGATCCATTTGACTAGCATATTCAGGCTGAATATCTTTAGGGATAAAGATCACCTTCTTCTGATGATTATGATCCGTCACAATCGTCTGAAAACGACCATCTTTGGACACTTCATTGGTGATAAACGGTGGCCCATCTCCAGTAAATAAGAAAACTGGATTCATGTTATACAACGCAATGGATTTGCGTAAAACTTCCAATGAAACATCACGCCTTCCGTTGATGATCTCACTAACACTTTGAGGAAGGTAATCAACAGACAATGCAAACTGTCTGAATGATGAAATGACCCCCTCCTTTTTCATTCCACGTAGTGTAGCAACAAACCGTTCTGTAACTTCACTCATTTTTCAAGTCGTTTTGAGGTGAACGAAAAGGGTTTGACATGTTTAAAATAAATCATTGTAAAATTATATAGACAAAACAGATGCTTTGGTAGAAAAAACAATATATACGAATATCATTTGTTATATTTAGGAGTAACTAATATGATAAAAACTACTTACATCATGTACAAAAACCTCGTAAACACGTTTTTACTATCGTTTATAACGTTTTTTAGTATCGCTCAAGATACATCATTAGAAACGATAAACGAATTTATAAAAAACAATCAAGAAAATGTAGGTATTCCCTACGAACAAATTGGAGAAATAGAGATCGTTTCATCGGCTAGCTCACTTCAAAAAAACACCAGACACGTTTATGTACGTCAACGAGTCAATGATCTTCCGATTTTGAATGGACTTGCTAACTTTAGTCTAAAGAATGGACAGATACAAACTATGGCAAACCGATTGGTTGCTGTACCCACAACGGTCAGTTCAATACATCGTATCGAACCATCGGCAGCCGTTCAAATACTCATGAAGCGTTATAATGTTCAACTGAATCAGACACTAAACGTTGAACAAGTAACACCTCATACATTTCACATTTCTCGCCCAATTGGCCTGACATCTGATATCAATATCCAAAAAGTGTACTATCATCATGAAGGTTCTATTCATGCTGCCTGGCAAATAGAGATGGACCTGTTGGATGATGATTTCTGGTGGTCTACAACTGTAGATGCACAAACAGGAAACATCCTATTTGAAAACAACTGGGTCAGTCAATGCAATTTCACCAATTGTACATTTACTAATCACAAGCAACATTTGTATGAAAAACCTATGCAATCTTCTCAGATAGCTCAACCCGATCAATACACTGTATTTGCCCTACCACTAGAAAGTCCCAATCATGGTAATCCCTCTATGGTAGTAAATCCTGCAGATAGTTTATCATCTCCTTTTGGATGGCACGACACGAATGGTTCAACAGGTGCAGAATATACGATCACAAGAGGTAATAATGTTCATGCTTATGAAGATGCAGATGATGATAATGCTCCTGGATACAGTCCGGATGGTGGTTCCGTTCTTGAATTCAATTTCGCATACAACCCCAATGTTCAACCCTCATCTAATCAAGACGCAGCCATAACGAATCTATTTTACATGAATAACATGATGCATGATATTTGGTATCGCTATGGTTTTGATGAAGCTTCAGGTAATTTTCAAGAGACCAATTACTCTGGTGTTGGACAAGGTGGTGATTACGTTCGTGCTGAAGCTCAAGATGGTGGAGGAACAAACAATGCGAATTTTGCTACTCCACCCGAGGGTAATAATCCAAGAATGCAAATGTACTTATGGACCGGTGGATCATCCATTGCAAACATTCTCAATGTGAATAGCCCTTCACCCATAGCTGGTTCTTATCAGGGAGCTGAGGCAGGTTTTGGTCCTGGTTTGACTTCACCTATCACAGCTGACCTTGTTCTCCTTGAT
>CAXQBA010000418.1:0-3790 GCA_964221885.1 Luminiphilus sp.
ATATATTATTTTTTTTAACCTGTTTTTATATTCAAACAAATTTACTACTAACAAGATATTTGACAGCAAGATGATATCCACTTATTCCCAAACCACTGATTACTCCCTTACAACTTGCAGCTGTTAAAGAAACTTGCCTAAATGATTCTCTAGCATATATATTGGATATATGAACTTCTATTACAGGTGTTGATATGCCAGCTATAGCATCACGTATAGACACAGATGTATGCGTATACCCACCAGGATTAAAAACAATTCCATTGTATGTAAAACCAACTTCATGAAGCTTATCAATCAACGCCCCTTCTACATTTGACTGATAATACTCAATATTTACGTCAGGATATAAGCGCTGCAGTGAAGTAATTAAATCATCTATTGTTTCACTACCGTAAATATCTAATTCTCGCTTACCTAATAGATTTAAATTGGGGCCATTTAGAATTAAAATCTTCATATCCATCTTTTTATTCTAGAATAGGTTCAAAACTATCAGCCTTGACCCATCCAATTACATTTTTTTGATTAATACTTTCAACGTAACACCATCCATTAACCGTTTCTAATACAGCAAAAACATGCCCTTGCGAAATAGATGCTAAAATCGATGAACCATTCGGTTCTGACATCAAACCTGTAGTCTTTCTTATGATCCGAATCTGTTCCCATTTTTTTTCAATATCCAATACAATCGGATAACCCACGGCATCAAATAATTGCTGGTCACAATAGGGCAACGCATCCCCTCGAATTTTTATAAGAAGCTCTTCTCCATACAAACTAAAAATTGCTTCGACAGGTGGAGTTTGTTCATAAGGATGATAGGCTACCAAGCTAGCACCCTTATCAGCTGATCCATGAATAAAAAACGAACAGGTTGAATCTGAATATTTAGACTGATAGAAAGCTGTCATGTATCCGTTTTGATCCACACCAACATATAGTTCATAGTAGTCACCAGACTTGATTTGTGCTTTCAGCGGTGTCTCTAGTTGATTCGTAGAGTCTACCTGACCAATGATAGGTTCTGTCTCAGATGGAACAAATTGGCATGAAAGAAGATGAATACCCAAAAGGTATATGAGTACGATATACTTCACAGCGTATCCTTTGCTGGATGATAATATCCATTGACTGGTTCCACTTTTTGTATCTCAGGAACGGCCATTTTAATCGTATATTCGATACCACCACTCATAGTCATACTACTCATAGAACAAGATTCACAATTACCTAGCCATTTAAAAAGCAATGTAAAATCATCAGTTAGGTCAACCACCTCGATATTTCCACCATCTGCTTCTAAATGGGGCCTGATTTTATCTATTGCCTTTTCTACTCTTTCTAAAATTTCTTGTTTCATCTGATTTACTTTTATTTTTGAACATCAACCATTTGAGTAGGCGCTATCATTTCATTTCGTATCTGTACTTGCTGAATAAGGCGATTCGTCATAGAATCAAAAATATGCTGAATCGAATCCTGACCAGACCAAGTGCTTGGTTTTCCCTGATCGCCATCATCACAAATACTCATATGAATAGGAACTTGCCCTAGAAGAACCGTATTCGCTTCTTTAGCTAGTTTTTTTCCACTTCCTTTACCGAAAATATAATATTTATTGCTTGGTAATTCATCTGGTGTGAACCATGCCATATTTTCCACAACACCTAATATAGGTACATTTACATTTTCTAAACGAAACATGTTCATTCCTTTTAAAGCATCATCATAAGCTACTTGTTGAGGTGTGGTTACCATAACGACACCAGATAAAGGAATCGTCTGCACAAGAGAAAGATGCACATCACCCGTACCTGGTGGTAGATCAATGATCAAAAAATCGAGTGGTGGCCATAAACATTCGGAAATGAACTGTTTAACAATCCCCCCTAGTCTTGGACCGCGTAGTACGACCGCTTGCTCAGGCGAAATAACATATCCGATAGACATGGTTGGCAAACCGAATTTTTCAATAGGTATCATTTTCGGACGACCATGTATATCCGTCATATTTGGTTTCTTTCCCTGTAAGCCTAGCATAGTTGGTATGGATGGTCCATACAAGTCTAAATCCAATAGGCCAACGGAGAACACTTTCTTCTGTAATGATAATGCTAAGTTGACTGACATGGTTGACTTTCCAACGCCGCCTTTGCCAGATGCAACAGCTATGGTATTTTTAATATGAGAAAGAGGGCTGGTTGGTTTTTCTTCTTTTACCTTTGCATGAACATGGACCTCTAAGCTTGGATATAATTCATTAATAGCCGCCATACATGAAAAGGTCAGTGCAGTCTTTTCATTAGATTTCAGAGAACTGACACTAAGTGTGAGATTCAGATCCTTACCTTCAATAGTTAGATCTGAAATCTTCTTAGCCTTTATGACATCAACGCCTGTTTGAGGATCCATGACGGCACGTAACGCTTCAACTATTTTATTCTTATCAAATTCCATGTACATGTTTTTGTGGAACACCTAAAGATAAAAATTAATAAGCGCAATGATAAATAAAAAACTGACTACCTTTGCAGGATTAACAAGTTGTTTATGAAATTCAAGGATTACCATCTCACACCTGCATTATTGGAAAATCTAAACCAACATCGATTGGTTCGCCCAACTGATATCCAATATAAGTCAATCCCGTGTATATTAAAAGGTGAAGATGTATTAGCCATTGCCCAAACAGGAACAGGCAAGACGGCTGCTTTCGCAATTCCAACCATTCAAAGATTACATGAATGGAAGAAAAAGGCTCGTCGAAAAGATGGTATAAAATGTTTGATTATGGTGCCCACACATGAGTTGGCTAAACAAATTGAGCGAGTTTTCAATGATCTTTCAAAAGGTACACTTGTCAATTCATTTGCTATTCATGGAGGCGTACCACAAGACAAGCAAATCAGTGCATTACAAAAAAATGTCGATGTACTTATTACTACACCTGGTCGAATGTTCGATCTCCGTTCCCAAGGACACCTTCAGTTACACCGTGTAGAATGTCTAATACTAGATGAAGCAGACCAGATGCTAGATAAAGGATTCATTAAAGACATTGAGGACATTATTCAACATCTACCGAAACGTAGACAAACCCTATTCTTCTCTGCAACTATTGACAAGAGTATTAAACGACTTGCCTATTCCATCATACGAAAAAATGCTATTCGGATTCAAATCTCTCCTGTTGATATTGTATCTAGAAATGTATACCATCAAGTGGCTTTTATAAATATGGATGACAAACGATTCTTTTTAGAGCGACTTTTCAACGAATACAATAAAAGTAAGATTCTGGTCTTTGCCAGAACAAAGATTCGTGTCGAACGAATTTCCGCTGCCATGAATCGAGTCAATATTCCTAGTACGACTATCCACGGAGATAAAGAGCATAGCGAGCGAAGTAAAGCAATTCAAGAATTCACTGAAGGCAAAACCAGAATGTTGATCGCTACAGATGTTTCCGCAAGAGGGATCGACATACCAGGTATCGACTACGTGGTCAATTACGACCTACCTGAACAAGCCGAAATGTATGTCCACCGTATTGGACGAACAGGTCGAGGCAATCAAAAAGGACAAGCTGTATCATTTTGCGATGATAAAGAACGAAACGTACTTTCCAAAATAGAAACCTACATAGGAAAAAAAATACCGATCCTAAAAATCAATACAGATGACTATCAAGAGACGGTTCAAATAACTAAAGATAGCAAAGGGATCAATTGGATGGAAATGGCTAAAAAAGCCATGGAAGAGGAAGGCAAAACAAAAAAAAGGA
>CAXQBA010000419.1:0-3369 GCA_964221885.1 Luminiphilus sp.
TCCTCTTTCTTCTTTTTAAGAAAAACCTATCGACTTTATTTACACTTCTTCTATTTATGTGGGCCATCTCTATTGGTTTTGCACAAATTTATGTTGGTGTCCACTACCCTTTTGATGTAGTCGGCGGATTTTCGTTAGGAGGTTTAATTGCCGTTGCTGTATACTATGGTTCAATTTCATTCGTTCCTTCAATACAAAAAAAGCTCCCCTGACATGATGAAATATATGGCATATGCCGTCATAATTATTTTAGTTTTACTATTAGCTAAAATAGCTTATAAATGGATTCAGGTATATCAAAGTGATGATTACCATCAGATGTTGTCTCATTTATATGAACATACAATTCCAACCATTCATGCAGATTCACTGAAGAAATTACATGCATATACGTTATTGGATTGTCGAGAGGAAGCTGAGTATTATACTTCACACCTTCCTAATGCGCAATATGCAGGATTTAAGAACTTTACCATTGATTCTTTCCGTTCAATCCATAAAGATGACACCATAGTTGTTTATTGTTCAGTAGGCTACCGAAGTGAAAAAATCGGTGAAAAATTCATCTCTGCTGGCTATTCTAACGTATATAATTTATATGGAGGCATTTTTGAATGGGTGAATCTGAATAATGATGTCATTGTACCTGAAGGTAAAGATCAACAAATTCATGGTTTTTCTGCTTCTTGGAAGAAATGGATCACCCGAAAAATAAATATCATACATGACTGACAATCATCTAATGATCTTTGTGAAAAATCCAGTTCCTGGCAAAGCAAAAACCAGGCTGGCTGCAAGTATCGGTGATCAAAAAGCACTTGACATCTATAAATTTCTTCTCTCTTATACTGCCTACATCGCATCTGAGGTTGAAAGCACTCGGACCGTTTACTATTCCTCTTACATTGAAAAAAATGACATGTTCTCCCCAAATCAATTTCATAAATCAATTCAATCAGATGGTGATCTTGGGGTTAAGATGAATGAGGCATTCGATTATTCATTCCACCAAGGATATTCCAAAAATGTGATTATTGGTAGTGATTGTTATGAATTGAATCACGATATCATCAAAGGTGCTTTTCAAATGCTCGATGAAAAAGATTTTGTGATCGGACCAGCAGCTGATGGTGGATATTACCTTTTGGGTATGAAACAAAAAGAACCAGCCATTTTCCAAAACAAGCACTGGAGTTCTTCTCGCTTATATGCTGATACACTAATCGATTTTGAGGCCTTCGGCTACAGTTATCATGAATTACCAACACTTAGTGATATTGATTACATAGAAGATCTGCCTGTAGAGATCAAAACAAAGTTCAATGTTTAAATTTGTCGTATTCCATTTATGTTTTCTTCCATTGTTGATTAAATGTGATTCGTCGATAAATGAAAGCACCACATCAAAAACGATACAATCTGAAATAGCGCAATCCAATATTTCAATAGATTCCATCATTATCCCTGATCACACCTATACCTGGTTATCTGAACCAGAGCATAAAACTAGACTCATAAATATTCCTACTTCTATGCATTTCACACGTTTGGATGTAAAGGATGATTCCTTCGCAAGTTGGCTTCGATACATCCCTCTGAAGAAATCTGGTGAGATGGTCTATTTATATGACGGACAGATCAAATATGATCAAAGTGGTGTTTATCGTGTATTGGACATCGATATTGGAAAAAGAGATCTTCAACAATGTGCTGATGCTGTTATGCGTCTGCGAGCAGAATACCTTTATGCATCAGAAAACTATGAAGAGATTCAATTCAATTATACCAATGGTGTTACGGTTCGGTATGACGATTGGGCCAAGGGACGAAAACCATTCTTTGAAAACAACAGAATACGCTTTAGTGCATTAGGAACCCAAACTGATTACTCATATAAACAGTTCCGTAAATATCTGACAAACATTTTCATTTATGCGGGAAGTTCCTCTCTCGAAAAAGAATTAACACAGGTAACCTCGAGTACTATTTTTCCGGGTGATGTATTCATTCAAGGTGGCTTCCCGGGCCATGCTATTATTGTTCTTGATGTGGCTGTCTCCAAAGACGGATCTCAACAGATGCTATTGGCTCAAAGCTATATGCCTGCTCAATCAATACATGTTCTTAAGAACCCCAATTCAATCGATGGAAATCCATGGTTTGATGTAAAAAAAACCGGAGAATTAAGAACCCCTGATTGGTTATTCAATTTCCAATCGGATCATTATAGATTTTCAGTGAGGAAATGAAATCAAATTAAATCTATGACGGGTCTTGGCAAATAAGGACTTGGATCTTTACCTCCTTTTAATATCTCTCGAACAATGGTCGAACTGAAACAAATGAATTCAGGTGAGGCCGCTAAAAATACTGTTTCGAGTTCCTTATTCAAGTGTTTATTTAAATGTGCTATTGAATATTCATAATCAAAATCAGCAGCATTTCGAAGCCCTCGTAATATGGCATTTACCTGATGTTTTTTACAAAAATCAGCAGTAAGACCATCATATTTCAATACTTCAATCGATGGACTATTGGCAAAAGTTGCTTCGAGAAACATCATTCTCCTTTCTTCACTGAAGTGATAGGTTTTCACTGAATTAACGCCCATTGCTACTATGATCTTATCAAATAAAGGGATCGCACGCCGAACGATATCTTCGTGTCCTTTCGTAATAGGATCAAAGGAACCAGCAAATAATGCAATTCTCATAATTTTGATATTTTATGAACGATCGATGCATCAAAAGAACGAATCGTTAAAAAATAAATACCTTTAGTTAATGTAGCAAAATTTAGATCTGTATGCTCTATTGACCTAAAAGATTTCTCCATAATCAACCTACCCATTACATCATGTAATTCCAACGAACAATAATCGATCAATTGACTGAATTGCACCTGAATCAGATCAGTAGTGGGGTTCGGAAACACATTAACCGAAAAAGAACGTTGTATTGATGATGTAGCAACAAATAGATCAGGTCGAACCCATCTAAGTGCTTTTTCTAAATTAATCCGTCCGTATCCAAACGTATAATTAGGGATACTACTACTTGGTACTGATGCACAGGTATCATTCAGATATAATGTATCAGCTGTCATTTTTAAAATCCAAGCGATAGAGTCCACTTGACCTCGTAAATCAGGCGATGCGGATATCAGTAAAGCTACTGCACCAGCCACATGTGGCCCTGCCATACTTGTCCCAGAATAGGATGCATAGCCAGAATCAGGAACACAAGATATCGTATTGACACCTGGAGCAACTACATCAGGTTTCTGCCGGAAACTGCTGTCAATCGTAACAGGTCCTCGACTACTGAACGAGGCAGATCGGAAGAGCGTCGTGTAGGGAAAGAGTGTGCC
>CAXQBA010000420.1:0-3870 GCA_964221885.1 Luminiphilus sp.
GAGTTCAGACGTGTGCTCTTCCGATCTCTTGTATTTGAAATTGAATATGATTGCCTTCGCAAGCATGAATGATATTTGGACTGATAGTTAGTGCACCTGATTGAATCGTTAGATCTGAAACACTTGGATACTGGTTTTGGCATTGTATAACAACGACTTGCATATCACGAATACTGTGACCTATCAATTGACCCTGTCTGTACTCATTGATCTGAATCGCCATAACCCCAATTTGCCCTGATGTAGGCGAAAAAGACAATTGTCCAGTTTGGGGATCTAAATGAAAACCAGAATGTGTATTAATAGGGGAGTTTGCACTGTAACCACTAATAAAAGAAACATTGGATGTATAATTTGATCTTGGGGTTATCATAGTAAATGACAGTGAATCTCCATCTGGATCTGAAGCACCATGATTATACATAAATTGAGCATTTGCACAAATATAATATACAGGTGCTGAGCTGAACACAACTGAGTTGTTCGGCTGATCGAGAGTATTATTTATTTGAGTTTCAACATAGAGCGTATTACTCGAAGGATTGCTAATATTTGTGATGGCACTGTTACGACAACACACCTGGTATGATATGATCCAATCGGAACAAGATGCAGGTAGCTGTATCTCAGCTGAATAAATGTATTGTTCTACACCTTGTAGTGATCCACCATTGCAACTGGATTGTTGAAGTTGTGAAGGACAAATAGTAGATACCTCCTGCATAGAGATGAATGATAAGTTTGTTGAGAATGATGAACCACAACCTGATGGTGACTGTATTTGTATAGTAGGATTATTAGGCGCACTAATGCCATTGCAATCTCTGTAAAAAGAAAGTTTGATCTCATAGTTGGCATTGCCTTTGTGTTCAAACTGTATGTCAGCACCTACTGAATGAGTAGCTAAACAATTTAATGATTGAAATAGAAGCAAAGAAGTGATAATGCTTTCTGATAGACAAGATAGTGAAGACATGGGTTTTAGGGTTTAGAATCGGTTGGTAGTTTTATTTGTTATTAAATATCAACTAATTAGCTCATATTTGAAATGATAATTATCAATATTATCATCGACTTTATTTTTAAAAAGTGTTTAAAATGGTTTTAAAAAATTTTCTTTTCGTTTTGTTTGCCTGTAGTATCAGTGCATGTAAAGTGACAAAAAACGACCAACATGTATCCAGTATTCAACAGATCTTTACAGATCTGGATCGAAGCATGGCATCATGGGATTCGTTAATTGCAATTCGGCCTGGTGTATATCCTTTGAATACGTTGGTCGGTGATGGTAAACGGATATTTTTGGAGGATGAACCGTTTCCAGGAATTATACAAGTACGTTATGAGTATGAGGAAGTATTAAAAAAGTTGCGTATCGTTCAGTTTGAATTTATAGACCAAACAGCATGTGATCGATTTAAAGAAAAACAAATAAGTCGACTGAAAAAGGTAGGGAATAAATGGATAATCGGAGAAAAAGCTGAATTTGAGCTCACCTTATTGGATAATAAAATACAACTTAGTAGAATACCGGATCGTCAAACGTTTTAAAGGAGTTGTTTGTTTTTAATATGTAAAACAGATGGACAGTCAATAAAATCTGACTCGACATTGGATGAAATAAGCACAGTTCTAGATTCCTGTTGTGTTTGACTCAATAGATTTTCATAAAATAAGATGCCTGATTGATCTAATGTGATCGTAGGTTCATCCAAAATGACAAGAGAGGACACAGAACACAGCGCCAGTGCAAGTTTAACTCGTTGTTGCATCCCCGATGAGTAATATTTGAGCGTTTTTCTTCGATGCTTTTTGGAGAACCCTAACAGATCGGTAATCTTTTCTTTTGATAAGCAAAAAGACTTGAATGTCTCATGAAATGTTAGTAATTCTTGAAGTGAAAAATCAGGAACAGGATCAACATACGGTGCAGCATAAGAAACATGCTGGTAGATAGAATCTGCGTCGATGGATTTACCATTTACTTCATAGGTGATAAGACCTTTGGTTGGACTCAAGAAACCAGATATTAGTTTCATTAGTGTCGATTTTCCCACACCATTCGCCCCAGATATTCCGTATCGACTGCCTTCCTCAAAAATGATATTGATATCCTTTAAGATCCACTCATTCGTATACCGCTTTGAAACATTGGAAAACGTTATCTGCATATACCTTTTTTATGAAGTATGCTCTGATTCAGCCTTGCCGCGACTTTTAAGCCCTTTGATTAAACCATTTTTAGAGGCTCTAGCGAACTGTAAAATCAGATGTTTTTCATCTGATTCAAGGATTGATTCTTCAATAGCAGCAATACCTTTTGATATATTCTTGTTTTCAACAAACAACTTGTGATAGATGCCTTGAATACTTCGGATCTTGTCGGATGTGAAACCACGACGTCTCAAACCAATCGTATTTACACCAATATATGACGCCGGAAAACGGGATATTCTAACGTAAGGTGGCACATCTTTATTCAAAAGAGTTCCACCGCCAACAAGTGCGTGTGATCCGATTTGAACAAATTGATGAACTGCAGTCATTCCACCAAGTATGACGTATTCTTCAATCTCGACATGTCCCGCCAACGTAGCATTATTAGCTAGGATACAATGCTCACCAATAACACAATCATGAGCCACGTGAACATATGCCATTAACAGACAATTGTTGCCAATAACTGTTTTGTAGTTAGAACGAGTACCTCTATTCAATGTGCAATACTCACGAATGATAACATTATTTCCTATTTCAAGTGTCGTATCCTCTCCGTTGTATTTAAGATCTTGTGGAATAGCACCAACGATGGCACCAGGAAAAATTTGGCAATTATCACCTATTCGAGTACCTGACATGATACAAACATTGGAGCCAATAGTTGTGTTGTCTCCGATGATCACATCTTCTTCTATAGTGACCCATGGGCCAATTTTGACATTGGCGCCTATTTTAGCATTCGGATGGATTGCCGCGTGTTTAATGTAAGAGTTGTCTACGTTCATTTAAATATTACTGTGCCTATTGATGAATTTAATTTCGTTTTATGATTTGAGCTAGAAGTTCTGCTTCAGAAACAAGGTTTTCACCTACATAGGCACGTCCGATCATTTCGCAAAGACCTCTTCGAATGGGGCTTATCAACTCCATTTTGAAGATCAATGTATCGCCGGGTACCACCGGCTGTCTGAATTTAGCATTGTTGATACGCAAGAAAAAGGTATCATAACCATGTGGATCATCTACATTTTCCATAACAAGTATACCGCCCGTCTGAGCCATGGCTTCAATCTGAAGTACACCTGGCATGACTGGGTTACCTGGGAAATGACCGGTAAAAAACGGCTCATTCATTGTTACATTTTTCACACCAACAACATGTTTATCCGTCAACTCAATGATCTTATCAACCAATAAGAAGGGATATCTATGTTGTAACTTTTTACTGATTTCATGTATGTCATTGATCGGCTTAATGTTCGGATCATATACCGGTATGTCTCTAACTTTTACAAATCGTTTATGCATTGACTTTATTTTTTTTGCCAACGCAATATTTGATGTGTGCCCAGGTTTGCTAACAATGATTTGAGCACGTATATCAAGATTTGTAAGGGCTAAGTCACCAATAACATCCAGTAACTTGTGACGAGCTGCCTCATTTTGAAAACGAAGACGAGTAACATTTAGAATACCCTCTTCGCTGACAAGAACTTCATCCTCAATGTCAAATTTTTCAGCCAATCCTTTTAACTGACTATCAGAAGTTTTATTACCACTGTAAATTACAGCATTTTGAAGATCACCTCCTTTGATCAATCCTTTATCAACCAGATCGGAAGAGCGTCGTGTAGGGAAAGAGTGTGCCTT
>CAXQBA010000421.1:0-4172 GCA_964221885.1 Luminiphilus sp.
CACGACTATTCTTCTATTTGCTCTATTAGTATCATGTGAAAAGTATGATCCTCAATTAGGCGATCCACCAACTGCTGGTGATGCTACATTTTCATATTCTGTTTCAGATACGAGCGACAATATATTAATCTTGACTGCTGACCGTAGTGATGTGTACGCAACATGGGATTTTGGTAACGGTATAAAATCTACGGGTACTACGGTATCAGCGATCTATCCGTTTGCCGGTTCATATACCATTACGCTTACAGTTTTCAATAAGGGTGGAAGTAGTTCATCAACCCAGGATATTGTGATCGATCAAACAGATTTTGGTCTCGTAAATAATCCTTTGTGGAATTCACTAACAGGTGGTGTCAATGGTCCAGGGTATAAGATTTGGTATATTGATTCAACCGTAACAGGTCACATGGGCGTTGGTCCAAATCCTAGCGAGTCACCAATATGGTGGCAGGCTGGTCCACTAGAGAAAAGTTGTGCTGGTATGTACGATGATCGCTATGTGTTTTACTTGAATAATTTTCAATTCGACATGCTAGCTAATGGTGAGATCTTTGCAAATGATGCGCATGCTGCATCATTTCCCAATGGATATTCATCATGTGGTGATTGGATTTCTCCGTATGCTGATCAATTAGGACAAACCTGGACGATCACTGAAGACGATGGGGTACAATTAAATCTAACAGGTAATTCATTCCTAGGATTTTATGCGGGTTCTAATACTTTCAATATACTTGAATTGACAGATTCTACCATGTCCATTCAATTTGAAGATACTGAAGAACCAACACTGATGTGGTACCATAAGTTGCGAGCAGAACAATAGATTTAAATATGAAACGTAATCTGTTTTTTTTAATAATTATTCTTTTTGTGTGGAGTGGTTGTGATGAACCTACTCCCCCTACAACGGTTTCTCTTCCCGAAAATTTAATGACAGTTATTACGGTTTCAGGCATGACGGTCGATGTTGAGGCAACAGCCGATAAAGCAAATTTCTTCACAACAACATACGAAACCGATCAAGGAACAACCGAAATTCAGACAAATGATGGTGTTTCTTCGTTCACTTACACCGAAAATGGAGAATATGTAATTGTAACGAGGGCACATACTTCTTTTAGCGATTACATTGAGAAAACAGATACGATCACCATTGACCTTCCTATTGATTCTATTGGTGGGTACACAACCCCCTTATCATATCCAGGATATACCCTAGTTTGGAACGATGAATTTGATGGAACATCATTGTCCAGTGATTGGGTACACGAGACTGGTGATGGTTGTCCGAATCTTTGTGGGTGGGGTAATAGTGAAGAACAGTATTATTTATCTCAAAATACAACGGTCGAAGATGGGTATCTTACTATAACTGCTAAACAGCAGAATATTGGTTCACAGGTGTATACATCATCTAGAATAAAAACACAGGGGATACAAAGTTTTCAGTATGGTCGTGTAGATATTAGGGCTAAGCTTCCTTATGGAAAAGGTATGTGGCCTGCTCTATGGATGTTAGGTGACAATATTACTAGTAATGGGTGGCCATCATGTGGTGAAATTGATATCATGGAATTGGTTGGCGGAACACCGTACCTTGACCGAACGGTTTATGGCACCATTCATTGGGATCAATCAGGTTCACATGCGAGCTATGGAAATAATACTTCATTACCTACGGGTAGGTTCAGTGATGAATTCCATGTTTTTTCAATAATCTGGGATTCGAATAGCATCAAGTGGTACATGGACGATCAGTTGTATAATACGGCTGACATTACTCCACAGGATTTATCAGAATTCCATCAGTCATTCTTCTTTATCTTTAATATTGCAGTTGGAGGTGAATGGCCAGGTAGTCCTGATAATTCTACGCTTTTTCCTCAAACTATGATTGTAGATTATGTCCGTGTATTTCAGTAGTCAACAATTATAAAGCTTAATCAATTTCATCTTCTTCTAACTCGTCTAAGGATGTATTGATCTTGTTGAGATACGGCTCTAGTGAGCGAGCTGCTCGTTTATTAATCCAAACGATACCTAAAAAGAAGATGAAAACAAAAGTCAAATAGATGATTTTATTTTGACCCAAAGATGAACCATCTATCTGTATTAAAAATAAACCAATTGTTGGTAATCCAAGATACCAATACAAGACATTGTCAAGTAGCTTAATCTGGTTTTCAAGGAAGCTTTTTTGTTTTTCTAAATACGATTTGAAGGGTAGGGTATACAGTTCATCCTGATTCCTACTTTTGTTTTTGAACAATACATAAGCCACAACGAAACAACTTGTTAAAATCAAGATAAGCCCTACGTATTGGTATGTTGAGTTTACACCACAAAAAAGTTGATATGAAAAAGTGGTAAAAACAAATATAATGGCCAAATATTCAAGTAAATCTCTACGTTTAATTTGTTGATTTACTTTTTTAATATGCTCCTCTAAGTTTCCATCTAATGTATCATATTCTATATGAAGCTGGAATTGTTCTTTAATTGTATTAAATATGTTTTTCATGATTTTGATTTTAAACAGGTAAGTAATTTATTTTTGATACGTTTAATATTGACAGCAACATGGTTTTCTGTAATACCAATAATTTCTGCAATCTCTTTGTATTTTATTTCCTGAAGATGCAATGTAATAATCGACTTTTCAACCATTGATAAGGTGTTGATACAGAAGTATAAGTCACTGTAATCAGTCTCGTCTTTATTCTCTATGGATACATATTTATCGACGATCTCAAATGATATATTTTTTCTTTTTTTCATAAGTTCCATTTGTTTGTTGCACACATTGATACAGATTCGATAGATCCAAGTATCAATAGACGACCTGCCTTCAAACTTATCCAGAGATTTCCAGATCTGGATCGAGACTTCCTGAAATAAATCCTTGGCTTTATCCGAATCATTTGTGTATTTCAAGCAGATGCCGAAGAGTTTATTTTTATTGTTCTCGATCACACGAATAAATAATTCTTTCTTATTGGTGCTCATTCGAATCATTATTTAGGGAGTCCAAAAGTTCCAAACAAATAGCATCTACCACATTGGCTTGTTGACTTAATCCAGAGATATTCGATAAGACAACTATGGCCTTTTTATTAGTTGGGTCTATCACCATACAAGAGCTATACCCACCTGTTCTGCCATTATGATACAGTATTTTTTTATTCTCTTTTTTGATAATGAACCAACCAAGTCCCAAATTCATTTGTGGACTTAACTGAAAGGTAGAGTCTAGAAGTAATTGGTATTTATCCGTTTCGTGTAGGTATGAATAGGCTAATTTAGCTAAGTCTTTCGAACTTGATATTATACTACCGGCCGGTGCCAATGATTGAAAGTGCCAGTTATTCATTTTTTGTCCATTGGGTCCGATTCCCTGTATAATGTCAGGTGCATTTTCTACAAACGAGTACGTTTTATTCATGTTGAGTGGGTTATAGACATACGACCTCATGATCGATTTAAAATCTTTTTTTGATTTTTTCTTTAGTATCTCAGATATAATTGCCATTCCAATATTTGAATATTCAAAGCTGACACCTGGTTTTGAACTGAGCGTACATTCTTTTTTCAAATAGTGATGGAGCTTTTCATGGTTATACGTTGCATATGGGTCCATCAGATTACCTTGTAAATCCATATTAGATGGAAGTCTTGGTAAGCCAGATGTATGATTTAGGAGATGTCTAACTCTTAAATCTTTCGACCGAAAGGCTTTATATTTCATATATTTGAATACCAGATCATCTGGATCGATCTTTAATTCTTCAGCCATCCTTGCATAGGCAGAGCTAACGACTATTTTTGAGAGAGACCCAATTTCAAATAGATGATCTGAATTATCAATGGTAAGGTTGGTGTCTTTTCTAATACATATTCCATCATATGAAATAGTCTGATCATCGATTATGGCAACAGCAATCTGTGTGCTATCAAATAGTGAAGGGTTGTTTTTTATTATGAACCGCAATAATCCTGTATGGGAGTCTTGCTGTCCATAAATTGATGTTGCAACTAGAACTAAAAGTAATCCGATCATTTGTTTTTGAATACGTTTCATTTTGTTTTAAATTTTATTGGTTTACTTTCTTAGTTCCTTTTTTTTGATGAATATGACAAATACAGACATTTTTTTTCTTTTTAGTCAT
>CAXQBA010000422.1:0-8226 GCA_964221885.1 Luminiphilus sp.
TGGATAGGCACCAACTGCTTTAGGTGCTCGGTCTGAATATAAAAGCACATCTTTTTCAACCATGATCTTCCTTTTGATTAATTATATTTTATACAAACATTTTTTGGTTCTGTAAAAAAGTCCAAAGCATGAAACCCTCCTTCACGCCCTACTCCTGAAGCTTTAACTCCGCCAAATGGTGTTCGCAAATCACGCAATAACCAACAATTAACCCATACAATGCCTGCGTGAATCTCCTTGGCTACCCTATTGGCACAGCTGATATCCTGCGTCCAAACCGTAGCAGACAAACCGTATTTAACAGAATTAGCCATTTCGATGACTTCCGATTCGTCATCAAACGGCATAATGGTAACAACAGGTCCAAAAATCTCTTCTTGATTCGTACGACATAAATGATCCAACCCCTCAATTACAGTAGGTGCAAGAAAATACCCATTTGAACAATCACCTCCCACATCAACGGTATGACCTCCACAAAGTATTTGGCCACCTTCCTCTTTAGCTATCGCTATATGCTCAAGGATCTTATCTCTATGTTGAGCTGAAACAACAGCACCTAAATTCGAATCGTCCGCTCTGGGATCACCCACCTTCATATTCTTCACTGCTTCAACAAAGTCCGTCTTAAATCGATCATAAATAGATCGTTTAATAAAGATCCTCGATCCACATAAGCATATCTGACCCTGATTGGCAAAGGATGATCGGATGGTAGTTTTCAACATCTGCTCATAATCACAATCGGCAAATATGATATTTGGGTTTTTACCCCCTAATTCTAGCGATAATTTCTTGAACATAGGCGCAGCCTCTCTCGCAATGGTAGCCCCTGTTATAGTACCCCCTGTAAATGAAATCGCCTTTATATCTGGATGTCCAACCATAGCTTGCCCAGCTTTATGGCCATATCCATGAACGATATTCAAAACTCCAGCTGGCAACCCTGCATCCATACATATCTTTGATAAAAGAAAGGCCGTCATGGGAGTTACCTCGGATGGTTTAGCTATAACACAATTACCCGCTGCTAATGCTGGGGCTATTTTCCAAGAAAAAAGATATAAGGGCAAATTCCATGGTGAGATACAGCCAACAACACCGATCGGATCTCTATGCGTATAATTGATCGCTTTATCGCTCATAGCATGTGCACCTGATGCATAATGTAATATTGCTGTTGCGTAAAATCGAAAATTTGACGCTGCACGTGGAATATCGACACCTTTTGCTAACCAAACAGGTTTTCCATTATCCATCGACTCTGCTTCAGCTAAAGGTATCAAATCACGCTCAATTCCTTCAACAATACGCATCAGTATAGCTGATCGCTGATCAACTGTCATGGAGGACCAAATGGGAAACGCTTTCTTAGCAGCTTCGTATGCCCGTTGAACATCCTCTTCGTCAGAATCAGGTATCAAAGAATACACCTTCCCTGTTGCAGGATTATAATTATCAATGTACTGATTTGAAACGGGCTTCGTCAGTTGGCCATCTATATAATTGTCAATTTTTTGCATACAATTGATTTGATTTTATAAATTTAAGAAAATGAAAGAGATTCTACCCGAATACATCAACAATAAACAAAAATCCTCGTCAACTCATCGTTTAATAATTTATGACCGAACCAATTTCATTTAACTTTCAAGAGGGAGAAGTGTTGTTAGTTGACAAACCGCTAACTTGGACATCATTTGATGTGGTTAACAAGATCCGATATGCTATCAAAAAAAAATTAGGGATCAAAAAGATTAAAGTAGGTCATGCTGGTACACTAGACCCATTAGCCACCGGACTATTAATAATTTGCACTGGTAAATTCACTAAGAAGATCGAAGGGTTCCAATCCCAATTGAAAGAGTATATAGGGGAATTTCACGTTGGACATACCACCCCATCTTATGATCGAGAAACGGAGTTTGACGCCTCGTTTAATACGGATCATATTAATAGCGAAATGATCGATTTAGCTAGGACACAATTTGTAGGTGAAATTGAACAGACACCTCCCATTTTCTCAGCTATTAAAGTAAACGGTCAGGCTGCTTATAAAAAGGCACGAAAAGGTCAAGATATCAAACTCAAGAAAAGAACCATTTCCATCTATGATTTTGAAATCAACACAGATCCGTTCCCATTATTATCCTTTAGGGTCAGTTGTAGTAAAGGAACATACATACGCTCACTTGCCCACGAATTTGGAATGGCTCTAAAATCAGGTGCTTACTTGTACAGTTTACGTCGGACTCGAATCGGTGATTTCTCGGTGGAGAATGCATGGCAATTAGATAACCTCATTCAACAGATCAATTCCAATCCATAATGATCTATTTTGTGGGTTGTTGAGATGCAAACATGGCATTGGATAATTTATAAGCCACTTTAGCTCCGACAAAACCATCCCATTCGGAGGATGAACCTACCTCACATAAATCAAATCCAATGATTTTACGACCTGAATCAACGATTCGCTTAATGAGCAAAAACGTCTCATGCAGTTCAAATCCATCTGGCACAGGTGTTCCTGTTCCAGGACATAATTTAGGATCCAGTCCATCAATATCAAAGCTAATGTAAACATGATCTGGTAAGTCTGCTATAACTCTATCAACCCAATCAGAATAAGACAAACCTTTGGCTGTTATATTTTCTCGAAGACTATACATATCATGAATAATGACCTTTCCATCAGAATGGTGAGCATAGTCTATTTCATCTTGACAGATCTCTCTGACCCCAACCTGAATAATTTTAGTGACTGATTGAATCTGCTCTGAAACATTGTACATGATCGAGGCATGCGAATACTCCAAGTGCTCATAGGATCTTCTGAGATCTGCATGAGCATCAATTTGTAATATACCGAAAGACGTATATCGTTCAGATAGTGCTTTAATAAACCCAAAAGGAACGCTGTGCTCTCCACCAATGATACCGATCATTTTATCTTCATTCAATAACTGATCACAGCGGTTGTACACCCAATTATTCATATCGACACAACCTTCATTGATTTGTCTCACTACATGAGGATCAGCCGGTAATCCAGCCTCCAGCATAGAAATATGCTGATCTGAAAAAGACCGATACAGTCCATTCATTTCTTTTAGATTGTCATGAATATCATCCATGTAAATTCCGAATTGCCAAGCATTTTGATAGTCCCAATCATACAGATCTAATTGATAAGATGCTTCCAAAAGACATTCAGGCCCATCAACAGTACCCTTAGCAGAAGATGCAGTCACGTCCCACGGTATTGGTAACAGTACGATTTTTGCATCATTTTTGGTGAATGGCAACCCTACTAGGTTATTATTTTTCACAGCATATCCGCTTGGATCAAACATAGTTTCGTATTAAAATAATATGGTTAAAACAGAATATTTTTATTTATTAAAAATACAGTTTAAAAAACAACGAAAGCGTTATTTTATGATTTAAATGCATATATTGCAATAACTTTATATAGTTAGATTCGTTAAAGTTCATACACACTAGCATAGACCTAAACAAATTAGAATGAACAATTTTGGTAAATTATCCTCGATTCTATTAGTTGATGATGATTCTATCACCAATTATCTGCACAAATTCTTAATCACACAGAAAATGGGGTTTGAGGGGCATCTGCAGATTTGTACGAATGGAAAGGATGCGATTAATTACCTGAATAATATTAAGGAAGATGAATCATACCCTGATCTAATTCTACTTGATATAAATATGCCTGTTATGAATGGGTTTGAGTTCTTAACCCACTATACAGAAATGTCGTCGAAATTCAAAACTGGAATTGTCGTCTGCATGCTAACGTCCTCTTTAAGTTCTGTTGATAAACAAAAAGCTATGAATTTTGAAGATCTCAAGAAATTCATAACAAAACCATTGAAAGAAGAACTACTCCAAGAATTACTCACTGAATTCTTCCAATAATTTTCCGTTTTACATTAAACCATTCGTTATATATCTAGTCAAAAAGACAAAGATATTATATGGATATTCGTAGTATACATTTGATCCACCGTACTTGTTTTGGGGACTTTGATCATTTCTCAGATATTTCTGAATCTGATCTCATTAATAAACTTTGTTCTCCCAAACAGCGCCTTACGGTTCCTGTACCATTTTATAAATTTCCGATCAATAAAAACAGCCTATCAAAAAAAGAAAAAAAGGAGCTTCGTAAAGATCTTCACCAATTAACGGCCCAAGTAAATCTATATTGGATCAACACCATGATCGACAAACGAACCAATCCGTTATTAGAAAAAATGACCTTGTTTTGGCACGGACATTTTGCCTGTGAATCAAAACGTTTTGATTTTGCTCACAACCAACTTTGTATCATTCGAGAAAATGCCTTAGGTGATTTTAAAAAATTAGTATTAGAAATAGCTAAGAGTGCCTCGATGATCCTTTATTTGAATAACCAACAGAATAGAAAAAACAAACCCAATGAGAACTTTGCTCGAGAACTCATGGAGTTGTTCACCCTCGGCCGAGGTAATTATACTGAAAAAGATGTCAAAGAAGCTGCTCGTGCTTTTACCGGTTGGTTCACAAATCGTCAAAATGGTGACTTTTCATTCAACCCCAGACAACATGATAGTGGTATCAAAACATTTATGGGTAAGAAGGGCAATTTTACTGGTGAAGATATCATAGAAATCATTCTACAACAAGAGAAATGTGCATCCTTCATTTGCAAAAAACTATATACCTATTTTGTTCATCCAAAGCCAAATGAAGATCACATTGGCCAAATGGCCCAGGTATTTCTAAATTCTGATTATAATATATCATCCGTAATGCAATTTATTCTGAAGGCTGATTGGTTTTATGATGAAAAAAACCTAGGTGTACAGATCAAATCACCTGTTGAATTGATGGTTAGTCTGGGAAGACATTGTCAATTTAACTATCCATCAACTCGATCTATTCTTATTATTGAACGAATACTCGGTCAGATTCTATTTAAACCTCCAAATGTTGCTGGTTGGCCGGGTAATAAGAGATGGATCGATAATGCTACGCTAATTTACCGGCTAAATTTAGCTAGTATCATTTTCAAAAATAAAGATCAGCGCATACAACCAAAAGAAGTTGCTGAACGAAAACGTCTATCACCCATGAAATGGGATATTTCATTGGATTTGAAAAGGTTGCTAGATAGCATAGAAGAAAAACAACTTGAAATGGGATTCGATATGCGGTTCCTTGTACCACTTAAGAATGAGCGATACGTGAAGCTTACCCAGCAATCCGATGAACAAATCTTAAATGAATTCATCCAAATTTTATCCAGTATTGAATACCAAATGTGTTAATATGACTCCTAAAAAATATAATCGCCGACAGTTTCTTAAAAACAGTTCACTAATCTCAGCTGGTTCAATTATGACGCCTCTGTTTTTAAGTCCGTTCAGTCATGCTCATCAACCATTAACATCTTCTCAAAAGAAATTGATCATCATTCAATTGAGTGGCGGTAACGATGGATTAAACACCTTGATACCTTTTAGAAACGATTTTTACTATAAAGCTAGACCCCATATTGGTATTGAGAAAAACAATTGTCTTCCTATTCATGATGCATATGGTTTAAATCCTGAAATGAAAGGAATGGAAGCTATCTTTAAAGAGGGTGATGCCCTTATCATTAACGGCGTTGGTTATCCGGACCCTGACTTAAGCCATTTCAGATCAACGGATATATGGCAGACAGCCAGTCAATCTGACCAATTTTTGAGTACAGGTTGGATCGGGCGGTTCTTGGATCAAAACAGCCAATCGAATCATATGGCATTAGAAATGGATGATACACTGAGCTTAGCCCTGAAAGGACATAATAATAGAGGCTTTGCAACCTCTAATCCACAAATGATGAAGCGTTCTTTGACTAATCCACTAATCCAGCATAGTTTAGCACACCACCACGATCACGATCATAATGAGAATATCAGTTATCTATATAAAACACTGATCCAAACGCATCAATCGGCTGACTATCTTTTTGAAAAAGCAAATGTTGATACACAAATGTCTTCATTTCCAAATACTAAATTTGCTAATAACCTGAAGCAGGTAGCTCAATTTATCATTTCCGGATCAGACACACAGATCTACTTTGTCGAATTAACGGGTTTTGATACGCATTTCAACCAACAGGCTCGCCAAGGTAAACTATTAAAAACATACTCTGACGGTGTTCATGCATTACGTAAAGAGCTCAAAAGATACGGTCTTTGGAACGATACACTGGTGTTCACCTATTCTGAATTTGGTAGAAGAATCTCAGAAAATGGCTCCAAAGGAACTGATCACGGCACAGCAAATCTGAGTTTTATTTTAGGGGGCAATTTGCATAAAAAGGGAATTTATAATGAAATTCCTTCACTCAAATCTCGTGATAACAACCTTACTCATTCCATCGATTTTAGACAAATCTACGCTACCATTTTAGACAAATGGTTAGAGGCCGATACTCAAAAGATCATTGACGGATCATTTGACCAACTTGACTTTTTGTAATTGTAAAAACTTTCATAAAAAATCAAAAAGCACTCTTTTTCTTTTTATTGGAAACCAATCTGTAAAAATCCAAAAAGTATAAGGCTTTGACTGAAAACTGATTGTTCAGGCCACTATTGTACATATTTGTCAGATTGTATATGTAGTCATCACTGACATTGTTATCCGCACTGAGAACTACATGTTTCCAAACCACATTCAACTCAGATCCTGGAGCAAAACGCCATCGAAATATGAGATCTACATTAAAAGCATTATAATTCGTGTTATGATCTCCCGTATAACTTGAGCTTAACATTTCCCCATTTTCGCCCAAATCATAAAACTCCGTATATCGTACTACAGCCCAGTAATGACGAACACGTAAACTCAATGCGATCAGATCTGTGAATAGGTAATTTGTTTGAATTGAATTCACAACATCTCGGCGCTGACGAGAACCAAATATTATGTCAAATTCATTTGATGTATTATAATTCAGGGTGACATAACCCAGGCTATTCCGACGCCAGGATACTTCTGTGGATACATTCATATTAAATCGGTCACTGAATCGTATCAGTGGTGATAACTCAATGCTGATCACATCTGAATTTGCCCATGCACCTGTTCCCCAGAATCGTCGATAAGAATATCGCCCATCCAAGGCAAAGGGTTTTCGATAGTCTGATGAAAACCAACCTCCAATTCTTGACCATACAGGTTTTGCCCAGTACCGACCATCAACTCTTGGCTCAAAATAATCATAATTACCAAGTGGCTCAACACGAGCATCAAAACCCATAGATAAGAAATTACGAAATGTCCCCCCCACTTTGGCACCGATGGTCAACGATGTAAATACGTTTGGGTTATACAACCGTCGGTAATTCACGTTCAATTCAGACCACTTTTTCAAAAAGACACCTTTGGGTTCAAATACATTATAATTCATTTCTACGTAAGTATTCATAAAATTCGTACGTGTCAAAAAACCAAGATCATTTACATCGTAATCCTTGCTCATTGTTCGTTGACCAACAGTGAACGTGAAATTTCCACTGTAGCGATTGAATGAAATATCGTAGCGGTAACCGTTTTTGTATGAATCGCTATGTAGTAGTGTATCTTGAAAGCGGTGACTCATTGCTGCTGATCCACTTACACCCCATATGTTTTTTTTATCGGCAATCTTAAATTCGGTTCCTGTAGCCAATGCATCCGTATATTCACCAAAACGCAACACAGATGTATTAACCAAACTAATGTACGAATGACGGTTGAACTGTTGATCAATGACCAATACATTATAATTCGTAAAATTCTCTGTTTCGAAACGAGTTTCTTCATCATTGTCAGTATTTGTATATCTGGCAAATGATGGAGCTGTGACAGCATTGAATAGACCAATACCTAAGCCCTTTTGAGTTCGACCTGATATCTTCAAGGCATTGATCAAGTAGGGTCTCATAGGATTGAATGTCATCTCACTAGAAGAATCAGCCATTGAAGCTGCAATATTATATCGAGCAGGTGTGGAACCAATACGGCGTGAGTAAAACAAATCAGCTCTCGAAAAAAGGTCCACACCCTCTGTGAAAAAGGGCCTCCGTTCCTCGTAGTAGACTTCAAAGGGACTCAAATTGAACATCACATTATCCGATTGAACATCGCTGAAATCTGGAACCAAAGCAACATCAAGCGTAA
>CAXQBA010000423.1:0-3103 GCA_964221885.1 Luminiphilus sp.
CTCAATTTGGCAAGATTGACCCCAAACTTTGTAGCCTTTTGACATACAACATCATGGAAAATGAGTCTTCACATTGTTTAACGGATATTTGTCAATACTTGAACTTAGTTTTTCAATCAAACCAGCCCTTACTTTCTGATATTCAGATCATTGATGAAACACTTCAGATCATGATGCTAAAATTTGAAGAACAAATCATATGGATCACCACTTGGCAAAGTTATTTTGTGAATCGCCATCAAATCAACCTAGATTATCCCACTGATGCGACCCATTCTTTGTATTTGTTGGATATTGAACAATGGTTGATGGATGAGGAGAATACATTTCAAGATTTTCAAACTACATTTTCACTAAGCAATATTCAATGAAAACACTACTCTTTACACTTACTATAATCCCAGCTTTTCTATTTTCTCAAGAAGACGTTGAATGGTTGAATAAAGGCGTTGAGGCACAAAATAACCAACAATTTGAAATAGCCCTTTCGCATTATAACAAATGCCTTCAGATCAATGATTCTTATGTACTAGCCTATCGAAATCGATCCATTATTTATTATCAGTTAAAGGATTATCAACGATGTATCAGTGATTGTAAGATAGGAATCGAATTAGACTCCGAACAATATATATTCTACAAGCAAATTGCTGCCTGTCAAAATGAGATGAAGCAATATGCAGTTGCCATTCAAAATTACCAAAAAGCGTTGGATCGAGCTCAAATGCCCATTCAAAAAGCTAGTATATATTATCAACGCTCGTGGTGCCACGATAAATTGATGCAAACCAAAGAAAAAGTGAATGATCTAAAAGAAGCTGTGAAATTGGATCCTAAAAACATAACCTACCTCTATGCCTGTGGAAGAGCAAAATTTGATCTTGGAGGTGAGGAATACAAAAGTGCTGTAGACCATTTCAATACCATTTTAGCTATTGACCCAGAGCAAAAAGAGGCACTTGTAGAACGTGCAACGTACTATATGACATTTCAAAATTTTGAAAAGGCACTATCCGATCTAAGGAAAGCAAAAGCATTAGGTACCAATGTTGACCATTTAATCAATGCCGCTGAATTTGAATTGGAATCACGTTAAGGATTTATTTTACACCATCGGTAATCAATTCTGGCGAGATGATCTCATAAGGTGTTTTGGCAGGCACTGATATCTCATAACGAATCTTTTCTTCCAAAGTAACACCACGCATAGTAACTTTAATATCCATTTTTGGCATTACTACACTAACTGAACCATCCTCATTATCAATAGATTGAATGGAATATCGACCGGCAAGAAACAACCGTTTTAATATATCATCTGAAGCATTTACAAGATCTACTGTAGCTGTTATCATGACAAAGTCATTATCCCATTCGCTAATAGATACATCACCAGGCAGATCAAATATAACATCACTCACACCCAAATCTAATGGTTTCACAAAGGATCGCTGACCTTGTGCAAGTGTGGAGACAGAATAGCCTACCAATAGTAAGATACAACAAATGAACGTTGTTAATTTTGTAAATGTTCTTTCCATAAGAGCAGCTTTAGTTTAACAAAAACGATGTGCTCAATTTGGAATTGGAGTGTATTTACGTTTTATAAGAGCACGAATCGTGTTTTTAGCTTGGTATATGGTTTTGTAGTAGGTACTATTAATATACAAAAAAAAGTTAAAAAAAGAAAGTTTTATGTAAGAAAATCAAGCACTTATCTCTTGAATAGTAATTGTAAATCTTACAATAAGATTTAAAAATGCATTACAATTCAACTTGGCTATGGTATTTATTCAGTATGCGTTGCCAAAAAATGTGGGTAAAAATGTAAATTCGCAGGTTGAATTGAATAAAAACAGAACATGTAATGGAATACAATCCACAGGATTTTGAACAAAATTGGAAAAAATTTTGGAATGACCATGAAACCTACAAGGTTTCAAATGATAGTGATCTTCCCAAATTTTATGTATTGGACATGTTCCCCTATCCCTCTGGTGCTGGATTACATGTCGGCCATCCACTAGGCTACATAGCCAGTGACATATATGCACGATACAAACGTCTCAATGGTTTTAATGTCCTACACCCTATGGGTTATGATGCATTTGGACTACCTGCTGAGCAATATGCCATTCAAACTGGTGTTCACCCAGCTGTATCCACTCAAAATAACATTGAAAGATACCGTCAACAACTGGACAATTTAGGTTTTAGTTTTGATTGGTCTCGTCAGATCAATACATCTGAACCTAAATACTATAAATGGACACAATGGATCTTTTCATTGCTATTCGATCACTATTACGACCTTCAATCTGATTCTGCGAAACCAATCCATAATTTGACCGATTATTTCGCTTCTCATGGTACAGATAATGTCCATGCCTATTCACAAGACGATCATTCTTTTACTGCACATCAATGGCAGACATTCTCTAAAAAAGAAAAAGATGATATTTTGATGAGCTATCGATTAGCGTATCGAAAAACCAGTTTTGTGAACTGGTGTGAGGAATTAGGTACCGTACTCGCAAATGACGAAGTCAAAGACGGCGTTTCTGAACGTGGTGGATTTCCCGTTGTCAAAAGACCCATGCTACAATGGGCTCTCCGAATCACAGCCTATGCCGAACGTTTACTGATTGGATTAGATTCTATTGATTTCACCGATGCACTCAAGACTCAACAACGTAATTGGATCGGTCGCTCACAAGGTGCCAAGGTCATTTTTAATCTCGAACATTCTTCCGATTCGATCGAAGTCTTTACCACACGTCCTGATACACTTTATGGTGTTACTTTTATGGTACTCGCACCAGAACATCCACTCGTAAATCAAATTGTAACTCCCGAGCAATCAGAGGACGTAAACCAATACATACAAAAAGCTGCAGCTAAATCCGAAAAAGATAGACTAGCAGAAGTTAAATCTGTTAGTGGACAATTTACTGGGGATTATGCCATTCATCCTTTCACCAAAGAGAAATTACCTATATGGATTTCGGATTATGTTCTTTATGGATATGGAACAGGTGCTATAATGGCTGTTCCCGCACATGATGAACGAGATCATCGATTTGCTACTCACTTCAATATTAAT
>CAXQBA010000424.1:0-2841 GCA_964221885.1 Luminiphilus sp.
TCCCCCATCTGATATGGTTTCCGACGGATATGCAAAGTTTTTGTACTTTTGACGTCCACATCGCGGGGTGGAGCAGTTGGTAGCTCGTCGGGCTCATAACCCGAAGGTCGTAGGTTCGAGTCCTGCCTCCGCTACAAGGAAAAGCCTTGATGCCCAGCATCAGGGCTTTTTTTATGTCTTGAATCGGACAGATTAATGAAACACCTTTTGATTGGACCGGCCTTGTATACGTTTAAGGTACGTACCTCGTTATCAATCAAACTTGGTATATTACTTAATGCATGATGAAGATAAAGGGGAAAGTTCTTGTAGTGGTGTTTTTCTGTTGTCAATCACTAGTCGCACAGACCTATATTAGAGTCGGTCCGAGTGTTTTGGGTAATTATTCTCCATGGTTCGAAGAAGACGTCTATTTGAATATTGGGGGTGAAATTTCTGCTGAATTTAGTTTAGCTAAGAAAATCACTGTGAATATTCCATTCGCTGCTCACTACGGAAAGCATAAACTTCATGGGGATGTAAATGAAACTGTTTTTACAGAAAATCGACTTGTTGGTATTTGTCCTGAAATCAGATACCACCCAAGAAAAAGATTTAAGAATATGTTTTACGGTCTGGGTGGAGAAATAAAGCACTTTAAATCTGTGAATTTTCATCCCCCATCAAATGCCAATCCAAGGCCTTTTCTTGTTGGTTGGGAATATTACTTTGGGTTTTCGATTGGACAGAACCGTCCCTATAGAAGAGGGGTACTAACACCCTACTTGAACTTTGGTATTGGCGCAAATGCAAATGAATATCCTGTAAATGCTCAGGTTGGATTTACCTACGGCTTCCAGAGAAATGTGAAAACTAAGAAGAGATTTAACAAGAGTAAAAGTTGGCAATAGTTGCATCTAAACCAACACTTCTAAATTTGTATTCGCTAATCCTTAAGCTCACGAGCAATAATTCACTCAATCTAATTTGGTTCATCTATTCGATTTACATTTGATCTTTTCTCCAGAAAGTCCGGTGCTGATCCTGCTGATGTTGGAAGTCATGTCGTTAAATGTAATAACACCGACACTGGAGAGTTTAGTTTCCACAGTATACAGTGCTTAATGGGGTCTCAAAGAAAGAAAGAAATAAAACACACTTAATGAGAAGAGTATTTCTTATTCCATTGTTGATTTCGAGTTTGTCGTTGTTTTCTCAGCAAACGGAATCTATTGACACACTGGAAGCAGTTTATGTAACTAGTGAATCACAGATTATTGAGTTCTTTTACGCGGCTCGATTAAATTCCTACGAGAATTATCAGGCTCGTAAAGACACTCCTGTTGTTTATAGTCTAAGCAGAAGACTATATTTACGTGATACCCTCGTTGCGGAGTATCATTGTAACGTATTTGTATCAAAACGAACATTTACGCCAAGGGTTGTGTGGGATTCAATTCACATAATCCGGGACATAGAGACAACTTCTGCGCCTATTCTGTATGTGCCCTTTCAACGACTCGCTATTAGGAAAAAGCCTAAAAAGATTAAAAAGGGCGATGAAAAGAGAATTGGGAGTATTGTGGCGTTAAGAAATACCGATTCCATCGAACTTAGGTATAGTAAAGCGGTACAAATGAATGCCATAAATGGCAACATGCAAAGCGTTTTAGAGGGTACTAATGCATCGGACATTGCCCTCAAAGAATCAACATGGGATGGGGTTATGCCTATGGACTTGAGAAAGATTGAGGGAAGGGTATGTAAGGGGAAGAATCTATTCGATCCTAGTTCTCAGCTATTACTTTACCATGTTAATGTAACCACGATTAATGAATTTCAGGAGGTTGTAGAGGCAACAGTTGATTTAGGTTCGAAACTAAAAATTGACCTAGAAGTGAACTATCCGCTATTAAGCGGCTTGGATTTATTTTCTTTGAACGAGTTGATGTCCTCAACTAATTGACACCGCGCGAGGCGGACTGGTTTTCGGGTGTTTTGGAACGCGCATGATCTCATTAGAGGCCATTGAATACATCGAACGGTTGCTCACCACGCGAGGCATCACCGACTACTCCCTGGATGTGTACTCCCTGGAAGATCTTTACTCAATGCAGAACTCTCATCCGCCCCGCTTGATACTAAGACTTCTTAATACGTTGAATTTAAAATTCAGCTTAGTGTGAGTGGGAAATTGCTTGGTGTGGTAATGAAGATACTCAAAACATTGGGTTGATGGAATTACACGTGATTCCAAACGTGTGTTAGGAATATTCCGAACAAAAAATTCATGCCATTGGAAGGCCTTACCGGGCAATAATTCACTCAACCTGATCTGGTTCATCTATTCGATTTACATTCGACCTTTTCTTCAGAATGTCTACAAAGAAAAGCCTTGATGCACAGCATCAGGGCTTTTTTTATGTCTGCACTTGTCCTTTTTCAGCACTGTTCGCAATCCAGATACATGGCATAGATTTTGGATTTAACGACTTGTTTTGGTCTCATAATTTTGAAATTCAATACTTTACCGCTCATGAATAAATCAAAACTGATTGTCCTCATATTGCTAATCGTCTTAGCTTTTAACTCTTGTCGAAAAACAGACTCTAATCGAACTGCGCTTGAACATGCCTATGAATGTGAATCTGTTTTAGGGCCATTGCCTGATTTTAAATACGATGATGCTGTAGAGATTCCAATGACTAAAAATGGAATGACTTTAATGCACAATAGCGATAATCCAGATGATTGTGATCATCCCTTTGCCTTTAATGGTTCATGTGAATTGGGCAATAGAATGGGAAGATATGCCGGGATAAACCCTGATGGCACGGAAAATAATGATGTTGTTTTTATCAC
>CAXQBA010000425.1:0-2167 GCA_964221885.1 Luminiphilus sp.
GTCAATTTATTCCCCAAGCAACCGGAATTATTAAATTTTCAATTCAGTTTTGGATACGTATTGTTCAATGAAAGAGCAGTCAGATAAGCTTAGAACTTCTTTAAACTAAACCTTTTACTTTAAGGTATTCCTCTAATGATTCTATATCTGAAAACAAAACTTCTCTTGCTTTGCTTCCCTGAAAAGGACCAATAATTCCCATAGCTTCTAATTGATCCACAATTCGTCCAGCACGGTTATATCCTAGTTTAAGTTTTCTTTGCAGTAAACTTGCTGATCCTTGTTGGTTGATGACGACAATTCTAGCTGAATCTACAAACATCACATCCATTTCGTCCATATCGAAAGAACCTGGGCCTTCACCTCCTTCAGGAACATATTCAGGGAGTAATAAGGCTTCGGGATAAGCGCGTTGATCTCCTATAAAACTACAAATGTCATCAACTTCCGGAGTATCTACAAAACCGCACTGTAGTCGTTTCATGTCTGATCCCGTCGAAATAAGCATATCTCCTCGACCGATAAGTTGATCGGCTCCTGAAGCATCTAGGATGGTGCGAGAATCAATTTTAGATAAGACTCGGAATGCAATACGCGCTGGAAAATTTGCTTTAATCATACCCGTAATGACATTAACAGATGGTCTTTGTGTTGCGACGATAAGGTGAATTCCTATCGCTCGAGCTAATTGAGCAATTCTTGCAATTGGTGTCTCAACTTCTTTGCCAGCCGTCATTATTAAGTCTGCAAATTCATCTATGAGCACAACTATATAAGGCAAATATCGGTGTCCATTCTCAGGGTTAAGACGGCGAGCGATGAATTTAGTATTGTATTCTTTGATTGTTCGAACTTGAGCATCTTTTAAAAGTTCATATCGATCATCCATTTCAATACAAAGAGAGTTCAAGGTATTCACTACTTTCGAAGTATCCGTAATGATGGCATCTTCTTCTCCGGGTAATTTTGCAAGGAAATGTCTTTCAATTTTGTTATACAGTGTTAGTTCAACTTTCTTAGGGTCTACTAAAACGAATTTTACTTGTGCTGGATGTTTCTTGTAAAGGATTGAGATAAGAATAGCATTTAATCCTACTGATTTTCCTTGGCCTGTGGCACCTGCTACGAGCAAGTGGGGCATTTTGGTCATATCAAAAACATAGGTTTCATTCGTGATGGTCTTACCCATGACAACAGGTAGCTCACCGTCAAAATTTTGAAACTTTTCTGAAGCTATTAATGATCTCATACTAACCATCTCCGGTTTGGAGTTTGGAACTTCAATTCCTATCGTTCCTTTGCCTGGAATGGGAGCGATTATTCGAATACCCAGAGCACTTAAACTTAACGCAATGTCATCTTCTAAGTTTTTAATTTTAGAAATTCTCACTCCAGGAGCAGGAATAATTTCATAAAGTGTCACGGTGGGGCCAACGGTCGCTTTAATCTTCGCGATATCTATTTTGTAGTTGGCAAGTGTTTCGACAATTTTATCTTTATTTGATTCTAATTCTTCTTTATTTACGGATACAGTGGAGGATCCATAATCCTTCAATAAATCAATTGGAGGTAAAAGAAATCCTTCCAAATCAAGCGTTGGGTCATACTCTCCATGTTCTTCAACTAATGATTTTGCCGTAATTTCAATTTCATCACCATGCGCATCAACCGTAGATTGCGTTTCCTCAGCAAGTTCAATTTCAAATTCGTCATCAGCTGAGTTTTCTACCTGATTAGTATTTTCGTTATGATCATCGTTTTCGGTTATCGAACTATTTTGTTGCTCCGTTTCCTCATCTTCGAAATGTATGGTTTCAGAAATACTATCTTGTTCAATTTCTTCCTCTTTAATTGTATTAATGATAACCATATCTTCATTATTATCCATTGGTATGGTTCCGTCATCTTCTTGATTCATTTTCATTTTGGGCTTAATTCCTAAAATATTCGAGATCTTTTCGAAGAACTTCCTGTAGTCTGGATTTAGCGTAAAAGTTAGAACCAAATAGAAAAGTGCAATGATGATAAAAAAAGTAGCTAGAGAACCAAAAGTGAGCGTTGACCAATGATTAAAATAAAAACCAAATTTACCGCCAAGATAACTTATTCTATTTGAGAAGTACCACAAAAATACGGATAGCCAAGCTGCGTAAATAAAGCTAAATCC
>CAXQBA010000426.1:0-2816 GCA_964221885.1 Luminiphilus sp.
GTCTAAATGCGAAAAGTGTTCATTGAATGTTCGTTGGAAGGGCATTTTGAAGTAGGAAAAGAAACGTACAATGTCAATATCGATTTCATTTTCAAGTATTTGATGCGCATCTATGAGTCTATCTAAAAATTGATCGGTCGGGTAGAAGTCTTCCTGAATGTACAATAGGTATTCAGACGTAACAGCCTGGACACCTTTATTAATATTTTTACCCAGGCCGCCATTTTTATCAGCAGGCACATAGGTGAATTGATACAATGTTTGGAGTTTTTGAATAGCTTCCTGATGCTCTGGCAAACTTGCATCATCTGAAACTACGATCTGCCTAAAGAATATCTGTTGGTCTTTTAGAGTTCCTAGCAACTTTGCTAATGATGCACTTCTATTGTAATGAGTGATTAGTAACGTTGTTTTATCAAACATATATTGCTTATAAGGAATAGACAGAAAATCATCCGATGTTGGATGACTTTAGGTACGATACTTCTTGGGATTTTGTTTTAGATAATCTATAAGATGTATAATAAAATCATCAAGTAGTGAAAAAGAGCACCACCTATAACAAAAAGATGCCATATGAAATGACCATAAACACTTTGTTTTTGTAAATAGAAGAATACACCAATAGTGTACGATAGCCCACCTGCTAGGAGTAAGTAGAATCCAATCGGAGCTAAAGAAGTATACAGTGTTGAAAGTAAAAACACGGCAACCCAACCCATACCTACATAAGATAGGACTGAAAGCATTTTATAACGACCTATGAAAAATATTTTGAGAATGATCCCTAAACCTGCGAAGGTCCATTGAAGAACAAATAGTGACCAACCAAGTGTACCACCAACTGTAATTAAGAGAACGGGTGTGTATGTTCCTGCAATGAGTAAGTAAATACAAATATGATCGATCAATTTCCAAAGACCCTTTCTTTTTTTATCAATAACTGCGTGATAGATTGTTGAGGAAAGAAAGACCATACTAAGTCCAGGACCGTACATAAATGTACTCAGCATCGCATAGTCCACTCGTGATTCATATGCATAAATGATCAATATGACCCAACCAACTATTGCAGCTATTGCTGCTATCCCATGTGATAGAGCATTTAATTTTTCATCGAAAGGTATTCGAGAAAGATAGGCTTTCATTCCAATATTTTAATTGTCATTAATTGTTGATCAACTAACAAATGGAAGAACGAGAAAGTTTTACATTATGGTATTAATGGCGATTCTTTTTTTGCAACTTTTCTTTATCGCGCTGCTCTTGCATAATGATCGCATAGTTATTCAAAATAGCACCAACCAATAGATTCAATAATAGAAAAGCCGCCAAACTGAACCATGTTACATGATAGAATGTAATGATAAAATGGTTTACGTTGATCAGTTGCATATCACTAGCTACGATCAAGTTATAACGAATATCTGTCCAATCCTCGCCAGTCAGAATTCGAAATAGTGTAAACCAAGTTTCCGAAAGATCTCCATAGGGGTCCATGGAGCAAGTCGGTGCATTCGGGGCAACTTTATAATATTCTTCCAAAACAACTAATTGTTCTGCTGTAGCAGTTTCTTTCTCAGGTAGTTTGAATAGTACAACACCAATGATCGAAAATAAATACATGAATATGACGAAAAATAGAGCGTTGTATGTAAGGGCCGATAAAGATTTAGATAATACAGATAGTATCAAACGTATTTCAGGAAAGGCTTTAAGAAGGCGAAGCACCCTGAATACACGCAATACTCGGAAAGCAACTAGTAAGGAATGATTTTCGAAAACATTTTCAGGAATGTAGGCAACAGCAACAAGTACAACATCAAAAATATTCCAAGCATCCGTGTAGTAATCTTTAAATGTATCGCTACCAATCAAGCGAATAAAAATCTCAACCGTGAAAATAATTAATGCGGTTGCTTGAATCAATTCAATGATATGATGATCATAAGAAATTTGTACGCCAATCAGTACTGAGTTCAGTAAAATGACAAAAATGATAAAGTTCTCGAATAATGAACTATTGCTTAACTTTTTACAGAGAGAAACTATGCTATCCTTCATAGATGTTTTGATAAGTCATGTTTATACTAAATACTAGTTCAATTATAAAAATAAAAAATCCTAAAAGGAAAAGATGACCCTAAAATTTATCCAATACCCAGAGCATTTTTTAAATCAAATCCATAGGTTTTGGCCGTTTCTTGGAGACTATCATTTATTGCATCAATGATCATTGCTTCGATTCGTTTTTCTATGACAGAAATAGCAACACCATCAATAAAGACAGCATCAATATTTGCTTGGTTAAGGATTACGGGGCCTGTATTGTGTGATGTAGCAGCCGATACGACTATGGCTAATTTAGCTAAAACCTCTAATAGTTTGAGTCCATTGACCACTTCATTATGAATGATGACTCGGTTCAGTCTTAGGTCTCCTCCATGATGAAAACTTATTCGTTCGATAGAAGCCTGCAATTTATCTTTCATATAAATGTCAACACCAGAACAATTGAGTTCAACATAATTGATCTTAGCATTCGTTGGATCTTCCATTAAAGTTTTCACACCACCTTTAAACTGAATATTCGCTTGTAATACGGCATTTTTATCCATTACTACTTGACCTGATCCAAAATTATATTCATATTTTTTGACAAACTGAACGCTTGAGCCTATTGAGGCTGATCCCATATTAGCTGAAAGATCAAGATCAGATGAGCTGCCTTTGAATTTTTTTATAAACTGATCTTGTAAGACGGTTATTTTTTCTGCCATATTCGGATCTTTGAACGGATCGAATGGAAAAATATG
>CAXQBA010000427.1:0-5822 GCA_964221885.1 Luminiphilus sp.
ATCATTGTTAGGCAATGCGATCAACATGTAATTTCCTCGAGGCCAAATATGTAACGCATGCTTCTCAATCCGGAAAGATTGACCATTTCCGGCAGGTATCGTTAACTCCTTGTACCCATGTTCCAACCAATCAACTTGTTGATAAAATCCTTCTACACGGTCGATCATAGAACGACGAACTACCGAATTTGCTCCATCACCACCAATAATAAAAGAGGCCGATACCTGTTCCTTCTCACCCGTAGACATATTCGTAAATTCAGCACTAGCTTGATCAACATCAACGGAGTCACAGCGCATATTAAAGTAGATATCAACGCCTGGATAGGTTTCAGCCTGATTCATCAATTGAATATTCAGGCCTGCTCGAGATATCGAATTAATAAATTGATCCTCATTTTTACCATAGGGCGCATAGGTAAGTTCTCCTTCAACACTATGTATCATTCTACCCGGCATTGGAACTGCTTCTTTTAGAATATCTAAATCTAACTCTACACCCTTAAGTGCCAAAATACCTCTATCAGAAAGAGCCAAGTTGATCGATCTACCAGCTTGACCGGTTGATTTTCTCATATCGGGCCGACTTTCATAAACTTTGACACGATATCCTCTTCGAACAAGATAAATTGCCATTAACGAGCCAGCCAAACCAGCACCTACAATGATCACTGTCTTATTTTCCATTGATCGATTTTTTCTTACAATTATTCAGTGTAACATCCATTACTTTGAATGGTTGTCAATACAATGATTGATTTTTACTTATCCAGAATATCGAGAATTCGATTCAAGTCCTCATTGCTATTGAAATTAATAACGATCTTACCCTTGCCATTGGTACTTGTGCTTAACGAGACCTTAGTATTTAAAAAATTCGTCAGATCATCCTGAACTTTCTGATGGGCTAATGGTAGACGATTTGTTGGTTTATCAGAAGCTTTTTTTCCTTTATAGGTCAAAACCAGCGATTCAGCCTGACGCACTGATAGTTTTTTGATCAATATATCATTGTATACAGCCAACTGTAAAGCAATATCATCTAGACCGAGAAGTACTTTAGCGTGTCCCATAGAAATATCTCCCAATTTCAATGATTTCTGTACCACTTCGGGTAAATTAAGCAAGCGAACAAAATTAGAAACAGTAGCTCTACCCTTTCCCATTCGCTCTGCCAGTTGTTTATGTGTAAGATCACACTCCCGCATCAATCTTCCATAAGTAATTGCAATTTCGATTGGATTAAGCTCTTGACGTTGAATGTTTTCAATCAATGCCATTTCTAACATCTCTTGATCATTAGCCACTCGTACATAAGCAGGCACTTCCTTTAATTGAGCCATCTTAGACGCTCTCAACCTTCGCTCACCTGAAATCAATTGATATTTCCCATTCCCTAAATGGCGAACCGTTATCGGCTGGATCAATCCATGTACAGAAATTGAGTCAGATAGCTCTTGTAAGGCCTCTGGTTCAAAATCTACTCTAGGTTGAAAAGGGTTCACCTCGATCGTGTCCAAAGATATTATAGCTACGGTATTTGATAAATTTCCAACCAGCTCTTTTTTACTATTCACATCAATATCCGCATCGATACTATTCAGCAATGCTCCAATACCTAATCCTTTATTTTTTCGTTTTGCCATTTCTTAACTTTTTACATAAAATCCTCCTGCCAAATATACAAATATTTAATTATTGCATAAGGGCAATTTTTAAGATTAGCTGAACATTCTTTTTTGGATTAACTGCACATTCCGTATTTTGGCATAGATAATGTCTAGTGAATTTAAGTATCCAATAACACGTATTTTATGAGGTCTATCATTTGTGCCATTTTTATCCTTACTTTTTGTGTAAATAGTCACGCTCAAAGCTTTTCTGAGTTCACGTGGAAAGCACCGCTCGAAAAACTCGAGGCCATTCCTGAAAAGTACGAGAATGAAAAAGCGATCATCATCAATAAAGAAACTTACAGTAAAGGTACGTTTACAGGTACATTCCCATACATTGAGCAACTATCTCTCTACCGAGATCAAACACATGTTAAACTATTATCAGAAGAATCTGTAGAGGACTACTCTCGATTGATCTTGCAACGATTTAAAGGTCGCATTGCCGACTATGTACAATACAAGACCGTTGATGTCCGAATTTTAAAAACATCTGGTCAAGAAGTAGATCTGAATATACGTGAGTTAGAGCAACCCACACTTAGTGAAGACGATGATCTGTACGAGAATAGAGAAAATCTAATCATATATAGCATTCCGGGTGTTGAGGTTGGCGATCAGATAGAAATCATTACAGTGATCGAGTCTAAATTCCTGGATCAAGGACGCATTGTCAATCTATATAATGCATACCCGACATTGAAAAGTTCGTTCACGATATCTGTACCGCTAAAAGTGGTGCTTAAAGGAAATATATACAATGGAATGCCATCACCTAAGGTTACTTCTAACTCCACAAATCGAATCTTTGAATGGACGATGACCGATCTTGCTGCAAAACCTGAAGCCAATACTTCAGGTACAATTTTTACTAAAGAACTTGAGCATTTTGTCTATGAATTGAATTTTGATGCCTTCCGTTCAGACGCCTTGTCATTTACCATTCAGAATTGGTCTGACCTGATCTGGCAATATGCCGAAGATTTTCTCAAGGTACGTATCCGTAAAAAGAAAAAACTTGAAGCTTTTTATGAAAATTTATACAACGAAGGAGCACAAGCATTAGGTAAATCAGCTGCAGATCTGATCCCACTTGAAAAGGTGTATCTGATGAATGAATTCATGGTAAAAAACCTTCAGATCGTCAGGCAACTTGAAGATTTCGAAAAGAGTGAAGGAATTGAGTACTTTTTAGATAATAAAAAGTCGGATTACAGGAACATGATGCGAATCTATCGTGACTTCTTTGAACGTAACAATATTGAATTTTATTTAGCCATCGGAAAAGAGCGTTTCAATGGCCCTTTCGATAGAAGCTTTATTTCATCAACTCAGATCTCTGATTACTTTTTTGTCTTTAAGGTCGAACAAGGTTTATTTACCATCAATGGTCTTGGAGCCTTAAATGAGTTACCGTGGTTTTTTCATAATACGACCTGCTTGATGAAAAATATCAATGATCGAAAATCTCAGTTACAAGAGGTCTCATTTAAAGACGATGTGCTTATCTCCAATAAAAATAAAAAGTTCTCGAGATCACAGATTAATATCGATCTGGATAATAATATCTTGACCAAGAAAATATCCAGATCTTCAAGCGGACTATTTACACAAGGTATGAGATCAGGGATTGTCCAAGCATCTAAAGCGGATACATTGGTCAGAATGATGGAGCAGAATTTTACTCGAAAATATAAGAATAAAACGTCCGTCAATTTCAAAGTCAAAGCAGCAAAAGTAGATAAGATTACTACCATGCAACCCTTTGATTTTAAATACTCCTATCAAGCTAGCTTCGAAAATTTAATGAAACCAACTGATGATATCCTTCAATTACCTATCGAAGAGATCATAGGTCATAGTTTTAGATGGGTCAGTAATGCTGAAAAGCGGACGCTCGATTATCATTTTCCATTCCAAGGATCTGACATTTATGATGTGTATTTGATCTTCAACAAACCCGTAGACATTGAAAATTTAGATCAACTGAACCGATCGATCAATAGCGAATATGGTAATTATGAGTTCAAGATTACTATGATGAAACCAAATATGTATCGTATTCAATCAAAATACAACATCAACGCACTTTTATTACCCATTGAGGATGCTGCTGATTTCCAGGTTATGAATAAACAACTCAGCGATTTACTCGACGAGAATTTGGTCATTCGAACAAAATAGCTAGGCTATCACATAGGATCCACATGAAAAAGGTCAGATATCACCTGATTAGATAGGAGTTTTCCTTTGTGAGATAACGTGTATCCTGATGCGTCTTTTATTAAAAGTCCATTTGCCAATAACTCCTGTGCTTGAAGATTAAAATATGATAAAAATTGAGCACCACACTGTTCAAGCATGGACTGAGTAACACCCCATTTTGTTCGAAGTCCCGTAAGTACCATTTCATTATATATATCTTGCTCTGTCAAGTGCTCTATCTCAAAATACGGAAGCCCTTTTTCTAGATAATTCATGTAAAGAGCATTATTTGATATATTCCATCGTCGACGTTTTCCATCAAATGAATGGGCTGATGGACCAAATCCCAAGTAGGTATGTCCCATCCAATATTTTGTATTGTGATGAGATATTGCCTCATCCCGACAAAAATTTGAGATCTCATACTGATTATACCCATTTGACGCTGCAATCTGAGACAACATATCAAAATGATGTGCTGCCTTATCATCATTTAACGGTGGAATTTTACCTTGTTGTATCTGATAGGACAACTCAGTCTTGTCCTCAACCGTTAAGGCATAGCACGAAAGGTGTGGTATACGATATGAGGCAACTATTTCTAAATTTTGTTGCCAATTCAAGTCTGTAAGGGTTGGTGTACCATAGATCAGATCTACTGTTATTTTATCGAATCCCATTTCTTGTGCCATAACAATAGATTGATGTGCTGCTTCTGCCGAATGGGCACGTCCCATGAACTGAAGGTCAACATCAAAAAAAGATTGTATCCCTATGCTGATGCGGTTTACTTTAGTTAGAGATAACTTCCGAATATATTGAGCGTCAAAGTCATCAGGATTCATCTCAAAAGTTATTTCTACATCATCACTAACATCAGCCCTCTCAAATATAATATCCAACAACTGATTAACTTGATCGATCGATAATAAGGAAGGGGTTCCTCCTCCAAAGTAAATACTATCCACCTCCATTTTCTCAATCGTCAATCGCTCTGACACCTCATTTACAAGAGAATCAACCATTTGTTGTTGTCTACTTGTATTGGTACTAAAGTGAAAATTACAATAGCTACATGCTTTTTTACAAAATGGAATATGTAAGTAAATGCCTATCATTACGGAGATAAATGTATTTTAATGTAACAAAATAGGAATATAATGGATTTAGACACATCCAATCCGTGGAAAACGCATTCAAAAAAAGAGATCTATGACAATCCATGGATCAATATCGTTGAGTATCAAGTTACCAATCCTTCCGGTGGACCGGGAATTTATGGCGTTGTGCATTTTAAAAATACTGCCATTGGTATTGTTCCAATCGACGATAAAGGAAATACATGGCTTGTTGGGCAATACCGATATACATTAGACCAATTCAGTTGGGAAATTCCAGAAGGTGGATGCAAGATCGATGAAGAAACACCACTATCTTCAGCTCAACGTGAACTTTTGGAAGAGACAGGATTAGTCGCTCAAAAGTGGAAAATGATCCTAAATACACATTTATCTAATTCAGTTACTGATGAATATAGCTTTACCTTTTTAGCCACTCAATTGGAGATGCATGATGCAGCACCAGAAGAAACAGAAAAGCTATTTATAAAAAAAGTTCCGATCAAAGATGCTATTGAGATGTGTCATTCAGGTGAAATCACGGATGCATTATCGATTGTATCTCTATTTAAGGTCCAAACCATGATCGATCGAGGAGATCTGAAAATTTGATAGTTCTACATCTTGTAGAAATTGAATCGCCTGCTCTATGTCATTATGAAGGATTCTATCTTTCTCTATTAGTGGAACAGACTTCCTGAATTCCTCAATAAACGGCTGTAATGATGGGGAAATAGCATGCGAACGAAATGATAAGGCTTGAGATGCCGCGATACATTCAATAGCTAATACACGTTCTAAATTTTGAACCAATCTATACAGTTTT
>CAXQBA010000428.1:0-5535 GCA_964221885.1 Luminiphilus sp.
CAAGATTAAATACTTCATCATCAAATTGATCATCTGAAACCGAACGATATATCATTCCCATTGAAGCCGCATCGGTAGAAGATATTACATCACTCAACATCATTAGAGCTGTAGCTCGTTGTAATCCAACAAGTCGAGGTAAAAAGAATGTTCCACCACTATCAGGTACTAAACCAATTTTTGAAAAAGCCTGAGTGAATTTAGCTGAAGCGCTTGCAATTGTAAAATCACATGTTAATGCAATGTTAGCACCTGCACCAGCTGCCACACCATTTACTGCAGCGATTACTGGTTTTTGACATGAACGGATAGCTTTAATGATCGGATTATAATGTTCGTTTAAAATTTGTTCAAACCCAATTCCATTATCAGCAGTAACCTCAACCAGATCCTGCCCAGCACAAAATGCTTTACCATTTCCTTGTATTACAACAACTCGGATCTGTTTGTCCGATGAAAAAGATTGGATTTGATCGATCAATGCTAGTGCCATTTCACGATTAAAAGCATTGTATGCGTTGGGACGATTTAGGAAAATGTAACCAATTTGATCGTTTATTTCGATATGTAAGGTAGTAGACATATAGCTATACATTTAATGACCAAACATACAAAATTTACGTAGGTCCATCTAATTTTGAAAACCTTATATCAATTGAAAGCTACAGTGACTCCATATAGATTTACTACTAATGGCATTTAAAATAATCGAATGGTTCTTTACAAGACTGACATTGATACAAGGCTTTACATGCTGTTGAACCAAATTGACTGAGCAATTTTGTATTCTCCATGCCACATCGTGGGCATGGAACGATTGGAGGCTCACCAAATAATGTCATTTTATCAGCCGTACCACTTACAGGTGGTGCGATTCCGTATTCTCTTAATTTGATCTTTCCCTTTTCACTAATCCAATCAGTGGTCCATGCTGGTGACATGACCATATTGACGCTGACATTATTGAATCCATTTTCCTGAAGAACGGATAAAATGTTCACTCGGATCATGTCCATTGCAGGACACCCAGAATATGTTGGCGTGATATCGATCTGAAGATCTTGATCAGTAAACGCAACACGACGAACTACACCTAGATCAACAACTGAAAGGACAGGTACTTCAGGGTCGCTTACCTGTTCTAATAGTTGATAAACCAACTGGCTATCAGGCTTCGATAACATTCGTATGTAATTGATTATTTTTTATCATTGTTGTTATACCATCCCAAAGCTCTATTCTTTTGAGTAGACTAGCCTTAGCTGTTTCAATGATTTCAGATTCTTTGATCTGGTCTCCATCTGAAAGTGAATCAATCATCTTTAGTGCTAATGGACCATGCTCATCACCATCTATGTCGATATGTCGCTGTAAATAATATAACAACTTCGAGTACTGGTTTGTACCCTTGTTGTATTTAGAGTGTTCTAATATCTGTATAAACATATCGGGAATCAAATCCTCTCTACCAAATGTAAAAGCAGATGCAACTCTATGCACATCACCAGAATGAATGACATCAAATGTATGAAGAACAAATGAGGAGGCATAAGATGGAACATTAGGCAATTGCAAAGCGTCTTTAATAGAAGCACCGACTTCTAATGCATTTAAAAATGTATCAATTCCTTTCGTTGATGCACCAATCTGTTGCATAGCTTCATAGTACATTTCAAAATGACTCTTAGGCTCACCTAATTCATTTACATCTGATTCCTCTCCGAAAACAATTTCATTAATAAACCTTGCAATACTTGCATCTCTCTTAGGCATCCATGGAATATCTGTACAAGTGAGGTCACGTTGCAAGGCTTTCAATAGGGACATAAAATCCCATACTGCAAACACGTGTGCTTCCATGAAAGTTTTTATATCGTCTACTGACTTTAAGGTACGATATAAAGTATGGTCAGCTAAAGCTGATCTCATTTCGTTTAGTTCTTTATTTATTCGATCTTCTAACATATTTTACCATTCTAATCCGGGATAAGCTCGCTGCATCCATTGAAGATCCGCTAAGATAAACCCTAAATATTCTGTATGATTTCCGTTTCTACCTCCGTATTGCATCCATTGATCTGATGGAATCTGCAATCTGGCTTTTTCAATAACCTCTTTTGTTCTTGTAACAAAAGCATTTTTCAATAGTTTGTGATCAACACCCATTCCATTGTCAAAAATAAACTGATCTAACTCATCTGCTAACAACAACTCATCTGTGTACATCCATAAGTCATTTAATGCATCTTGCACTTTGTCATGACTTTTCTTCGTACCATCACCTAATCGGATCAACCACTCAGATGACCAACGCAGGTGATATGCAATTTCTTTTAAAGCTTTCTGTGCAATGCCAGCTATTCTAGTATCTTTTGATTGACACAATTGACTTGTGTACTCAAAATTGTAGACATCAAACAAAAATTGACGCACTATTGTAAATCCAAAATCACCCTTAGGTAATTCAACAAGTAATACATTTTTGAATGAACGCGCATCTCGTAAATAAGCAAAATCATCTTCAGTAGAGCCATCACCTTTACATTCAGCAGCAAGTTCATAATAGTTTCTTGCATGACCGATAAGATCTAAAGCAATGTTAGTCAATGCAATATCAGTCTCAAGATTAGGACCATGACCACACCACTCTGAAATTCGATGACCCAAGATCAATGAATTATCAGCTAAACGTAAAATGAAATCAATTATCTTTGTGTTATCCTCCATAATTACATATGTCCAATTTCATCAGGAATATCATAAAATGTTGGATGTCTGTAAATTTTACCCTTTGCAGACTCGAACATATCCCCTTCCTCTGGATCAGAGGCAGTTACATGTTTAGATTGAACAACCCAAATGCTGATTCCTTCATTTCTGCGGGTATACACATCACGTGCATTGTCGATCGCCATCTTCTCATCAGCCGCACGAAGAGAACCCGCATGCTTATGATGTAAACCTGCTTTACTTCGAATAAAAATTTCCCACAGTGGCCAGTTTGCATTGCTCATATCAAAACTTATTTATTGGTTTGTTTATTGGCATATGCCATAGCAGCCTCACGAACCCATTCTCCGTCTTCGTGGGCTTTTCTTCGAGCTCTTAAACGGTCTTTATTACAAATACCACCGCCTTTCACAACACGCCAAAATTCATCCCAGTCAATATCTCCAAAATCATACGATTCACGTTCTTCGTTCCATTTAAGCTGGTCATCTGGTATGGTCAAATTGATAAAATCTGCCTGTTTTACAGTTGCATCTACAAATGCTTGGCGCAATTCATCATTTGATTTACGCTTGATCTTCCAAGCCATAGATTGTGCTGAATGTTTAGATTCAGCATCATTAGGCCCAAACATCATAAGTGATGGCCACCACCATCTGTTCAAGGCATCCTGTGCCATTTTCTTCTGCTCTTCACTTCCATTTGCCAGGGTCATCATTATTTCATAACCTTGACGCTGATGAAAACTTTCTTCTTTACAAATCCTAACCATGGCTCTAGCATAAGGACCATAGGACGCTCTAGTTAGCATTACTTGATTCATAATAGCAGCACCATCAACAAGCCAACCGATTGCTCCAATATCAGCCCATGTCAATGTTGGGTAGTTGAATATACTTGAATACTTGGCTTTACCAGTTAATAATTGTTCAACCATTTCTTCGCGAGTGGCTCCGAGAGTTTCAGCAGCTGAATACAAATACAAACCATGACCTGCCTCGTCTTGAACTTTTGCCAATAAAGCAATCTTTCTTCGTAATGAAGGAGCACGAGTGATCCAATTACCTTCAGGCAACATTCCCACAATCTCAGAATGGGCATGTTGAGATATTTGACGAATCAACGTCTTACGATACGCATCAGGCATCCAGTCTTTAGGCTCGATCTTTATTTCAGCATCGACCTTTGCTTGGAATTTGTACGCTTGATTTTCGGCAGAATTGTCCATATCTTCTAGTTTGTTACACAAATATAATGAAAAAACATACGACTTGTTTTTCAGTGATTGTCAATTTACGGTGCGATGACAAAGCAGGCTAAAAAATCATCGTAATATTTTAAATTTCAATCAATATTGATCGAATTCTATCGCTACTTTTTCAGAGATCGGATACGACTGACATGTTAAAATGTATCCAGCTGAAACTTCCTCTTCTTCTAAAGCATAATTGACTTTCATATCAACCTCCCCACTTAACAATTTTGCTTTACAAGTACAACACACGCCACCTTTACAAGCAAAAGGCAGATCGGCACCATGCTCTAATGCTGCATCTAAGATACTTTCTGAGTTCTTTTCTAATTCAAAACTGAATGATTTACCATCCAAATGAATCGCAATATCCGAAATAGATCGGTCTAGCTCTTCATCAGAATCAGTTCGAGTCTGTTTTTCGTTCGTTGAACCTGCCGTTGTAAATAATTCAAAATGTATCTGTTGATCTGAAAGACCTTCTTCACCTATTGCATCCTTAACAGCAAAGATCATGGTCTCAGGCCCACAAATGAACACCTCATCCATGTCAGAAATAGAAATAACGGACCTTGCAAAACTACGTATCTTATCACCATCAATCCGACCATTATACAAAGGAGATTCTAAAGATTCTCTACTTAAAACATAATGCACATCAAGTCGATCCATGTATTTGTTCTTCAAAGCCTCTATCTGTTCTTTGAATATAATTGACTTTGTATTTTTATTTCCATAGATAAGCGTGAACCGACTATTCTGTTCTGTTTGTAATACAGTTTTCATAATGGACATGACCGGTGTTATACCGCTTCCTGCCGCCACACCAATATATTTTTTTGATTGATCAGATGATACTTCAGTAAAAAAAGTACCCATAGGATTCATGACATCTAGGCGGTCGCCCACTTTCAAAACTTGATTGGCAAATGTTGAAAATTTACCGTGAGGAACTTGTTTTACTGCAACCCTCAATTCGCCTTCCAAAGGACTCACGCAAATGGAGTATGATCGACGTACTTCCTCATCATTGATCGTAGTCTTTAAGGTCAAGTACTGTCCTTGAGTAAACTGATACATTTCTTTTAACTCCGGTGGAACGCTAAATTCAATCGAGCAGCAATCTTTGGTTTCTCGTCGAATATCAGCTACCTCAAGTGAGTGGAATGTGGGTCTCATTTCTATTTTATTTTCTTTACAAATGATATGATAGATGCGAGTAATCCATCATGCAATGGTGTTTCATGATTCATATAAGTGCGTGATTGAGCTGTCACGTCTAGTGTGTGAATTTCACGAAGAACATGATTCATGTATTTGATGATATGTAGGGTTGAACTAGGTTTCGCCTTGTGTAGTTTCTCTGCTTGATCCTCGCCAACTTGTATATCCGTTGTGCCATTGATAAGTAAAATCGGAATTTGTAATGATTGAATGACCTGTGTTGGTTCATATTGCATCCATGAAATCAAAAATGGCTGAATGCTGGGCCGAAATAATGTTGATAGAGAACCTGGTACATCAACCTCTTTTCCTGCTTTCAAAGAATCAAG
>CAXQBA010000429.1:0-3899 GCA_964221885.1 Luminiphilus sp.
CTCCGATACCTCCACCTGAGCTAAACCATTCAAAACCACCACCAGCATTACACTTCAACAAAAAAGCATCCGTTCCGCCAATCGTCTGTTCATAAAAACCAGATGAGTGATTAAAGATAACAGAGTCTGAAAAATAGCCTCCGATCAGGATATCACCAGCATTCTCAAATTCAACATCTGTAATTTGATCAAGACCTACACCACCATACAGATTTCGCCATAATAAATTATCTGATGGATCGATCAACATGACATACGTATCTGTACTACCTGAAATAGATGTAACAAGGGCTGCAGTATTTTGGGGATCGATAGTACATGATCCAATAAATTGCCCTGACATCAATAGATCACCACTTGAATAGATCTCCATATCAGAAAGAAACGCTTGTCCACTTTGCCCATAAGAAAATGAGGATATAAAATTACCTATATCATCAAATTCTGCTTTATACACACTGTTACCACCCGATGAGATCAAGGGGGTACTGTTATAGGTAGGATCACAATTGATTGAATCCAGAAAATGGCCAGCAACATGTATTTTATTAGGTACTGATTGGCGATCACAAACAACGGAGATCGCTTGACCGTCCGAAGAAACATTTCCTAATTTTACGGCCCAATTATAGTTTCCGAGCGTATCATAGGAGGCTAAATATCCATTTTGTGAAGACACGACTAAAGGAGCTGCAACAGCTGCAAAATCGAAAAACACCGTACCTTTAAAATCACCTACAATATAAATATTTCCATTAGCATCTAAATCGATATCATTGACCATTAAATTATCAGTACTTGATAATATATTGGCCCACACAATCTTACCATCACCTGAAAAACGTATTACGAATCCATCAAACCCACCTTGTGATACCAATGTATACTGGGAAACACCATCATCCAAAAATAACGTATCTTGAAACTCACCCACAACAAAAACACCGCCATTCGCATCTTTTTTGAATTCTTTAAACTGGTCTATTCCTGTTCCACCAATGTTACCAATCCAATCTGGTACAAAGTCTTGACCAAACATCAAGAATGGACTTAGTATTAATGTGAGTAATAGCTGTTTCATTTAATTAGGATTTCAATTGTAGGTTTTTTCGTATAGTATTAACGTTAATTATTTTTAATCTGCTTGTCCTTAATTTGTTAATTAGTTGGTGACCAATAAAAACGACCGCTCATAACGATCAATTCAATTCGATTATTTATCTCGTGCTGTTCTATAGAACAGCGTACCCCATCAACACATTCATTCAACATTTTTTGTTCACCCATTGGTTCAATCAAATACTGCTCACCTAGTATATGTTTCTTTTTCAGTAGTTGAGAAAGTTCTACTGCTCTCGCTTTAGCAAGCTGATAATTTTTACGGTCAGACTTTCTCGCATCGGTGTAAATATTTAATTTGATTCGAACACGTGGAAACTTAGTTAATATATCGGCCAAAGTATCAACCCATATCTTTGACTGCAAAGCAGTCGTTCTACCTTTATAGCCAGTATTTGCCAAACTAAGAACACTTCCTTTTGCATGATTAGGAAAGTCATAGTCTACATCAATTGATAATGTTTTGGGTTCTTCAACCGTCGAAGCGATCAGATCACCTTTCTGATAGATGATTGTCGTATCAAGTATACCATCGACTACTATACGAACCTCATAGTCATAACCACTTACGGCCTTGATGAAAAAGCCACCATCTTTATCGATTGAATAGGTTTCGACATGATCAGAATATACATTTTTGCACATAACTAGACCATCAAGTCGTATACTAGACCCCATTTTTATCTGACCTTGAATAGCATGCAAAAATCGGGGCCGTAAGCTTATTCCTTTCTTATTTACCTTGGTTCTTGAAAATCCTTTTGTATTGATCTTAGATATCTGCGTATAAAACCCATCTACTTCAGCAACAATAGAATAATCTTTATTCGGCATAAGGCTCACAACCACATTTCCTTTATTATCAGTCTGATACTCTCCTACCTCCGTTTGGACTGGACGTCTAGGGTTACCAAAATCTTCTAAAAGAGTGATAGCTAAATTTGCTTTGAATACAGGTGCGGTGTACGCAGAATTCTCAACAGTGATAACGGTTGGCACCGAATACATAGCTTGACCCAATGCAAAAAAGGGTAAGCACACAAGAAGTAAGATGGTATATTTGGATTTCATCAATTCGAGTGTTTTCGATATCTACTATATATCCATACGAGAACAATCGATAAAAGTATGAAAAATGATACAAATAATATTGTAAAGTTTTTTTCAGACTGAAATTCAATGGATCTCAATGCATCGGGAGTACCCGAAATTAATAGACCACTCCAAAAATAGGGTAATGTAATTGAACCATTTCCTTTCTCTATGAAGTATAGCTTTGCTTGTTGTAATGATTCAGCTTTAGACATCCCTTTCATCAAGTTTGTATAGAACTGCTCCATTAATATTTGAGTAGCTTGGTCAGAAACAGGCCACAATGTCATAGCAATATTAGGACAACCTGCATACGCAAAGCCTCTTGCAATACTCATGGAACCTTCACCTTTTTGAAACCTCCCCACACCTGTATTACAAGCTGACAGGGCTACCAGCTCAGCTGAAATATTCATATTGTAGAGTTCGTATGTATGCAGCAGGCCATCCTCGTCATCGTCTCCTAAAAGTACTAAATTGGAATACAATGGAAATTTATTGTTCAAGATACCATGAGTTGCAAAATGTACTATACCAAACGTATCTGCATCGAATTTAAAGGCTTTTTCTGTTGCATTATAACCTAACCAAGTCTTTCCTCCCATCAGCCCACCAATCGAACGTACTTCAATAGCTGCATTCTCAAGTGGCGTCAATAAAAGATCATCATATTTTTTCTTTTGATGTTTATGGCTGAGTGTGAAAGAATCCACACCAGAAAAATCTGGCGCATATCCAACAAATCCTTTTGAAGTCTTTTCTACAACCTTATTCTTTGATTCCAAAAATAGTGTGGAAGAATAGTTATAGACAACCGTGGAGCGACGAAGCAGATAAGGTATCTTCTTGAAAATAGAAAAATCATTAGGATCAGTTGTTACGGCAATCTGCTCAGTTGGTATGATTTCAAACGGAATATAATTTAATTGTGCATCAGGAATGATGATTAGATTCTTATCTAGAATGATCGATTCAATAGGCTGAATCAATGAAACATAAAGTGCATTACTGAATGTAATGTAAAATTCTATATCATCTCCTTTCAACGATTTAACATATCTACTGATGTTAGCTCCAAGACGAGCAGGTGTCTTAGATATCTTATAATGTACATCTTCAGGCGTTACAGCTAGAATATGAATACTCGTATCCATTACTACATAATTCAACAGGACTTCATCTTTTTTTAACCTTTGTTGTAACTCAGCCATTTTAGCATATACCTGATTATATTTAAGATTGAAATATTTTTGATATGTCTTCTCAATAAACTCCAGATAACTGATGTAATCTGATTCTAATTTATTCAATTTGCCAGTTAATCTACGCTTGCGATCTTTATCAGCTCGTATACCCTGCTGAGTTTCATAATAGATCTCACTGGTCAGAAAGGCAATTTTGGTTTTCAGGGTATTCTCTTTCTCTATTACATAATCAGGTACATTAGCAATTCGTTGGGCTCTTAACTTCTGTACAGCTTGCAACAATAACGAACTCTTAGAACGTTCCATAGCGTTAAAGAGATCATTCAATTTATCTCGATCGTTAAACCGATCAAATAGAAAATAAGCTATTTGAAGAGATTGGTGATTAATATCCTGAGTTAGTTCAGATAACTCATATTTAGCAGATTCGTGACGATGCACCCTACTTAATCTAGAAATAATCTCATTTCCAAAATCTGTATA
>CAXQBA010000430.1:0-9903 GCA_964221885.1 Luminiphilus sp.
CCGATCTGGAAATTTAGTTGAAAGTGTTCGTAGGCCAGTTTCTGTTAGTTTAACCCCTTTAATCGCTGAATGCTGGAATGAAGAGAATTATGACGGTATACATAAAATATACAAAGAGACATCGAAAATTCTGACGGCAATTGTAATGGCTGCTGCGATATTTATTATTCCTAATCTAGAATTTTTGTACGGATTAATTCCAGATTCTCAGCGTTTTGAAGGGTCGAGTTCATTAGTATTATTGATTTTGTTGGCTCGATTGATAGATTACTCATTCGGCGTGAATAGTGAAATACTTTCTAACGGACCTTATTATCGTTTTAATGTTGGGGTTACATTCTTATTTGTTGTTTCAATGGTGATATTGTGTTTTCTATTCATACCGATATATGGGTTAAATGGAGTCGCAATAACGGGTGTAATATCATACCTTATTTTTAATATAGTTAGATCTATCTATATTTATTTAAAAATTCGAATTTTTCCGTTCACGAAATTACACATTAAGATACTTGCTTATGGTTTGGTAATATTAGGTTATTCAGTCTTTTTAGAACCTACAGAAATATTTAACTTATTGCTAATGAACATTGTAAACGCTGGATTGATAGGATTCCTTTACTTTTTCCACAAAGACGAGTTAGTATTTACAGCAAATGGATAACGAGAAGGGTATAATTGCTAGGCGTTCCTTGGACCACCTTGCTGAGTTCTATAATTCGAATTACGGCGCTTTCAAGGAACTTAAAGAGGCATTGGGTATTGACTTGTGGTTCACAGATCATTTCAGAGCTTATTTTATTTATCGTAATCGTTTCTACAGGTCAAATAATGATGTAGACCAAGGTGTCCATTATGGTTCCACTTTGAATCGTGTAAAAAAAATCGTTAAAGAATTATACGTTCTTTTACGAGGCGTCAGAGGTGCGACGAAGGTTTCGTGCGAACATCTAATAATTTCGAACGCCCGTGATGAAAATGCCTATGGCAATAGACGTTTTCATGGTTTAGATTTCCCGACTTTACATAATCGACCTCTATTCGATCTAAAGAATCCTAGTGAAAATAATAATGCACTAAATAGACATGAGGTGTATTCAGATGCCCTTTTGCTGGTTTACCTTTTATCTGCAAGCTTCATTAAAGATTCTATCCGCTTTTTTAGTCAGTTTAAACAAATAGAAAACAAGCTGAAGGTTATTGGCGATACGGGGCCTCATAGATATCTAAAGGAACATTTCATCCAGCAAAAAACCTTCTTCTTTCTGATGTACATAAAGTTTAGAGCGTTTGAACTATTTTTCAAGCGAAGTAATGTTGGATCAATACTGCTCAGTGACGAAAATAGTCCTCAACAACGCGTTATACAGTGTGCGGCATTTTCACTTGGTGTAAAGATATATGCATTCCAGCACGGTAATATCCACGATTTACATCCCGCATACATCTATAAACAATATATACACAGACCTCAATTGCCTACAATCACTTTTACTTGGGGGACTTATTTTACAAATTTATTAGTAAACAAGGGAGGTTATAACCAATCCCAAGTAATTACGCTAGGTAGGTTATTGCCTTTTGTGCCTAAGAAGCAGGACGTGCGACTAAAGAAATTGACCGGTTTTTTACTTTATGCTAGTCAACCTCAGAGAGATCAGGAGCTTCGTTATCAAACAGTAAGGGACATCATGGATGTTTTAAAAAAGATAGGGTACGAGAAAAAGCTAGTGATTAGACCACATCCAAAGGAAAAAAATGATTCTATTTACTTCAAAGCAAGTACGGAAACGGGATTTGATAATTTTCTTATTGATAGAACCACGGATTTACAAACTCATTTTGAATTATGTGACATTCTTCTTGTTGCTTTTTCAACGGTAGGAACTGAGTTCATTTCTCAAATGAAGCCTATGATTGTTTTTGATTACAACAGACAAGATTTAATGGGTTGGATACATAATAAGGTGGGTATTCCAGTTTATGAAAAAGCAGACTTTGAGAAGATTTTAAGAAAAAACAGCCTTACAGTTGTTAAATCTATCAACGAATCCTACATCCAGAATTTTTATCTGACGGATAAATCGACTATTTCAAACTTAAAAGAGTCTATCGGTGCAAACTAAAAAAGTTCATATCATCGTTCAAGCCCGTACCAATTCCAGTCGTATGCCTGGAAAAATTATTGCTCCTCTGCACGATGGCAAGAGCTTTTTGGAGGTTCAGTTAAATAGGCTTAAGAAAATTGACATACCTATTATTGTCCCAACAACAACACACGACTGTGATGATGTGATTGTTGAAAGATGTAATGAGATTGGCATTAACTGTTTCCGGGGCTCTGAAAACAACGTTCTCAATAGGTTTATAGAATGTGCAGAGTCGATAAATGCAGAAGTTATAGTTAGGGTTTGTTCAGACAACCCTTTTATAGATATAGATAGCATAGAGTATCTGGTTAAAAACTATGAACAAGAGGATTACCTATCCTTTGCAATCAATGGTACCCCTAGCATACTAACACATTATGGTTTTTTTGCGGAGTTAGTGAACCTCAGAGCACTTAAAAAAGTAGCACTCAGTGCTTATAGTCAATGTAAAGAGCATGTGACAAATTGTATTTACCAGAATCCAAGCCGCTTTCAAACAAGGTTGATTCCCTTGCATGTAGATGAAGATTTACCTCTTCGTTGTACCCTGGATACAACAGCAGATTGGCTATTGCTTCAAAATATTTATCAAAATTGGTACTTAGAAAGAATTGAAACGGATTTTACCTACATTGAGCTGATTAACTTTCTTCGTACTCAGCCAAACATGTTGCGTTCGATGGATAAAGAAATTAAAAACAATAGCAAATGACATATATAATTGGTGAAATAGGGCAAAACCATAATGGCTCTGTGGACATTGCAAAACTAATTATTGATTTTGCGAGCAGACCTGTTCGTGACAACTTATTTGACTTAGAGCTCCCTAGGATTAATGCTGTGAAGCTTACCAAAAGAGATCTTACTGAAGAGTTATCTGAAACAAAAATGAAAGAACCTTACAACAGCCCTAACTCATTTGGTGTGACTTATGGTGAGCATAGGGAGTTTTTAGAATTATCAGATAGTGATCACTTTGAGTGTTATAAATACGCTAAAGGGAAAGGACTGGAATTTGTTGAAACAATAACTTCAATCAAGGCAATGTCAGTTTTAAAGTTGTTTAAACCTGATTATTTAAAAGTTGCTAGTCGAGATTTAACTAATCTCCCACTATTAGACGAGTTGGCGAAAACAGGAATTCCTATGATTATATCCACAGGTATGGCGGGCAAAAAACAACTCGATTTAGCCCTTGAAGTGATTACTTCTCATCACCATAATGTATCCATCCTACATTGTGTTTCCGAATATCCGACACATCCAGATAATGTGAACTTGAACACTATCGACTATTTGAAGGAGAACTATCCGAAATATCAAATCGGATACTCTGATCATACGATTGGTATTTCAGCTGCAATAGCTGCAGTCGCTAAAGGTGCTGAAATTATTGAAAAACATATCACCATTAATAGGGATATGAAAGGTACTGATCAAAAAGGAAGTCTAGGTATAGATGGTCAACAAAGAATGATTCGCGATATACGGTTATTAGAAAAATCACTAGGTATTAAGGATATTTTTATCTCGAAATCCACTCATCAAGCGAAAAAAAAGTTAGAACGATCACTTGCCACCAAGCGAGATTTAGCAGCAGGTCATATAATAGAAGAGAACGATCTCTGTATGTTGAGTCCCGGCGACGGATACACGTGGAATGAAAGAAGCTCTATTTTAGGTAAGGAATTACTTGAGCCAATTCCTGCAAACGAAATCATCTATCCGCATTTTTTAAAATGAAAATCAAATTAATTCTTACTGATATCGATGGAGTCTGGACTGATGGAGGCATGTATTACTTCAACGACGGAGTTGAAGGAAAGAGATTTTCAACATCTGATGGAGTAGGAGTAGCCTTAGCTAAAATCGCGGAAATACCAATTGTTGTAATTTCTGGAGAAGATATAGCTGCTCTCCGAAATCGATTAGAAAAACTTCATCTTACAGAGGCTTATTTAGGAACTAAGGACAAGTTAGCTCTTGTCCAAGAACTCGTAAAACAGAAATCACTTAGCTTTGATGATGTCGCATTCATAGGCGATGAAATTAACGACCATGCACTATTAAAAGTTGTTGGATTTTCATCGTGCCCTCATAGTGCTCCTCCTTACACAAAAGCGATTGTTGATTTTATCACTCCTTCCAAAGGTGGATTTGGGGCGTTTTCTGACTTCGTTCAGAAAATCTTAGATAATGAGAATATTTTGGAGCAGTCGCTTGAAAAGCTAGCGACATCCTATCAAATCAAATCTCGTTGACGTAGATGTTATTTAACTCCATTGAGTTCGCGATTTTTCTGCCACTCATTTTCGTACTCTATTGGTTTATCTTTCCTAAAAACCGAAAAGCTCAGAACCTTTTGCTCATGGGTGCGAGTTACATGTTTTATGGTTGGTGGGATTGGCGATTTCTGGGTTTAATTTTATTTAGCTCTATTTTAGATTTTTTGGCAGGAAAATTTATTGAAAGTTCTAAGCGTCCAAAATTACGTAAGGCTGCTCTTTCTGTTAGTCTTATTGGCAATCTAGGTTTATTAGCCACTTTTAAATATTATGACTTTTTTATACTCAGCTTACAGGATTCTCTTTCAGTTTTGGGTGTTGCAATAAATCTAAGAACACTGAATTTAATATTGCCTGTGGGAATTAGTTTTTACACATTTCAAACAATGAGTTATTCTATTGATGTTTACCGCAGAAAAATGAATGCGACAAAATCTCTTGTCGATTTTATGGCTTTCGTTAGTTTCTTTCCTCAACTTGTTGCCGGTCCAATCGAGCGAGCTTCTTCGTTGCTACCTCAGTTTGGTAGAGAGAGGGTATTCTATTATTCAAACTTTTCAAAAGGTGCAGCACTGATTTTATGGGGCTTATTTAAGAAAATAGTCATTGCAGATAATGCTGCTATTTACGTAAATCAAATTTTTGATAATTATGAATTATATCAAGGCATCACCCTGTTCATTGGTGCATTTCTTTTCGCTTTCCAGATATATTGTGACTTCTCAGGTTATTCAGATATAGCTATAGGTACCGCTTTACTCTTTGGCTTTGAGTTGATGCGAAATTTTGATTATCCTTATTTTTCAAGTAGTATTTCAGCATTTTGGAGGCGCTGGCATATTTCTCTGAGTAGTTGGTTTAGGGACTATTTATATATTCCATTGGGTGGTAGTAGAGGATCAGGTTTTAAACGGCAAAGAAATATTTTGCTTGTTTTTATTGTAAGTGGAATTTGGCATGGTGCGAATTGGACATTTTTTATCTGGGGAATGTTACATGCCATTTATTATCAACTATCCTCAATCAGAATCGATAACCGGTTTAAGAGACATTTTATGCGTTTGCCTCAAAAAGGCAAAGAGATGTTTGGCATATTAAACACGTTTTTTGTAGTGACTATTGCTTGGATATTTTTTAGAGCACCTACAATATCAGAAGCTTTAGATTATGTACGGTTGCTATTTTTTAAAGGTTGGTTTTTTGATTTACATGTTCCTACACCAAAGGCTCAGTTCGCATATACAATAGTTTTGCTCATTGGTTTTATAATTTTTGAGTGGTGTTCGCGCAATAAGGAATTTCCTCTAGAACTTTCAATGTACAGTTGGAAAGTACGATGGTCAATTTATTATATCGTCTTCCTTCTCATAATTACATTCGGCTTTTATGGTGAAAATGAATTTATTTACTTCGCTTTTTAGAAATGGAGAGAGCAATATATAAGACATTAGTTGCGTTCGTATTAGTTGCAGCTACACATATTATACTTGCTTTTTTGGCGGATGGTACAACTGATCAGTATTACCAAAAATTCATTCTGCCAAATTCAAAAAATTTAATTTTTGGCACTTCTCGAGCTTCACAAGGGTTAAATCCAACTGTATTAAATGAGTGTCTAGGGAAACAAGACTTTCAAAATTTCGCGTTTACCTTACTTAGTTCTCCGTTTGGTGAAGTCTATACTAACGCCATTAAGAATAAAATTAGTACAATTGACTCTGGTGGTTACTTTATAGTTGCAGTAGATCCTTGGTCCATAAGTAAATGGAAGGGTAAATCAGTTGCAATGGCCGATTCGAGAAGTATTCTAAGTGAAATTGAACATTTCGATAGAAAACCGAATTTGGAATATTTGTGGTTTAAGTTTTCCTACGGTTGGGGAATGATAGCCTATAGGAAATTTGAAAAATTCGTTTTGAAATCAAATCATAGATTCTTTAATAGGCAGGTTAATGGGTCTTTTGCCGAGGTCAACCGTGATGGATATCTTAGAGTTTATCCTTCTCTCGATTCATCTTTTGTGGCTCTTAAAGAGAATAGAACTTTTGGTGAGTATTTGAAAAAGTCTAAGGAAATGGAGTTGTCATCAGAGCGAATAGAATCATTGAAGAAGCTCATTCAACTTCTGAATTCTAAAGGTAAAGTATTCTTAGTAAGATTACCTGTCCATGAGAGAATGTATGACATTGAAAAACATTACATGAATGATTTTGATGATAGAATTCTCGAATTGTTAGCAGAAGAGAAATATTACATAAACATGACGGATTCAATTTTTGAACATACCTACATAGATGGGAATCATCTCTACTATGAATCCGCTTTAGATGTTTCTCAACGTTTAGCGTTTCAAATTAAAGCAAGAAGAAACTAGCTAGTTAATTACGCCCTAACTCAGTTGCAAAAGCATTTAAATTAATAAGATTATGTTGTGTTAAGATCATCTTTTTATGCCTTTGCTTTGATAGCTATACCTATTATTAACCATGAGATAAGCCAATGTAGTAACGGTTAGAGTGCTAGTGCTGCCAGTGGATTAGTCAATGATAGTCCTCGAGTAATAAAAAGCTCTTGGATGTAGAACAGAGTTAATATGCTATGAAGGATGGTCGATTGAAGTGCTACTGATTTGGCACTTTTAATTCGCATTGAGAATTGGCTTCCAAATGTAATTAGCCTGCGGTGGAGCTTCAAAAGTCAAGGGGCTACCATTTATGGTTTCTGGAAGTTCTAGCGATCTTGCATGAAGTGCTATTTGAAGTTTTTGGTAGGGCACGGTTGAGCCGTACTTCTCGTCGCCTATGATGGGACAACCCATGTGGCTGAGCTGGGCGCGGATTTGGTGAAAGCGGCCGGTTTTGGGTTTTATTTCAAGAAGGAATTGATCCTCAAAAGCGGACAAGAGCTTATAGCTGAGATCTGCTTTTTTGGCGCCTTTCACCTTTGGGTCTACGACGAGCGCTTTTTTGCTTTTTTGATCCACAAACAGAAAGTTAGTGAGCTTACCTTCGCTATTTTCTGGGGCTTTCGAGGTAATAGCCCAATAAGTTTTCTGGATTTGACGCTCTTCGAACCACCGGTTTAGGGTTTTCAATGTTCCTCGCTTTTTTGCGAAGATGACCACTCCGCTGGTTACTCGGTCCAGTCGGTGGACAACTCCAAGGTAAGGATCGTTGATTTTTAGCTTGAGATAGGCGCGACAGTTGGCCTCCAGATTATTGGCTTCGAAGGGGTTGTCTTCTGTAATTATACCTGCAGGTTTTTGAACGATCAACAATTGGTTCGATTCAAACAAAATGCCTTCTTTTTCTACCATGTGGGCAAGCTAATCAATTAACCTGAAATTCATCTTGAAGCGCTTCGGATTGACAAGATTATGTTGCATCTTCGGGGTAATGAAGAAATGGGTACTTGTTTTGTTGTGTGCTGTTGGTTACCAGTTAGTTACGGCTCAGGTAACAACCGTTCGAGTGATGACTTATAACATCTTGAACTACAGAAACTCCACGAACGAGTGCAACGGCAATACAAATTCTGCGAATAGTAAGGAAGTTGCCTTGGATACTATCGTTTGCAACATGCAGCCGCACATTATATGTTTTCAGGAGGTTGGTGCATCCGCAAACAACGCTACCTATTTGCTGAATAATGCACTGAACACTTCCAGCGCGACTAATTGGACGACGACGAACTACACGAACAATAGCTTTTCTTCTTTAACCAATGTCATTGCTTACCGCAGTGACATTTTTGGTTTGATCTCACAGGACGTGATCACGAAAGATGTAGGCAACAATAATTTGGTCCGTGTGGTAGACGTGGCTCGGTTCTATTACAAAGACCCGTTGCTCAATGCGCAAAGCGATACAGTAACTTTTACAGTTATAGGTGCACACTTCAAAGCGGGTAGCGGAACGTCAAATTCTTCGCAGCGCAATGCGATGGCTGGGGCAATCATTGATTATATCGAGAACGATGCAGTAGATGCGAACATCATGCTCATGGGCGACTTCAATATGTATGCATCTTCCGAGAGCGGTTACCAGACCTTGATTGCGGGAACGGGATTCCGTTTTGAAGACCCAATCAATAGTTCGGGAAGCTGGAACAACAACAGTTCGTTCGCCGCAATACATACACAGAGTACAAGAAATGGGGGATTGAACAGCTGTTTTTCTGGAGGAGGGTTGGACGATCGATTCGATCAAATTCTCTGTTCTGAAGATATCATCGAAGGTGAAGATGGAATGGTGTATGTGCCCAACACCTACTTTGCGGTGGGTAATGACGGCAACCATTTTAACGACCCTGTAAATGCAGGTACCAATTATAGCGTGAGCAGCACAGTTTTATCTGCACTTTACTCCTTAAGCGACCACCTTCCTGTAATTGCAGATTTCGATATTGATCTACAAGGGTTGAATACTGCAGAGTTGGAAGTACCGGTTTTAGAAAACCCCATGCGTCAGCCAGCTCAATTGGCCGATTATTACCTGCGTTTTGGTCTTGCTATCTACACGTTGGATGGACGAAAAGTATTTGAAAAGCCGGAAGGTGAACTTGCCACAGTACAAGGGCTTCCAAAGGGATTATACATTGCTCATTGGTCGAAAGACGGGCGCAGTACAACCACAAAACTGATGCTATGGTAAGAAGAGTACTCGCTGTTTTGTTGTTGCTGCCGCTGCTGAGTGTTGGTCAAGGGTTCGAAGAATTCCAAACGACGCGTGCCAATGTACGTTTGAGCGCGACCAATGTTGGAACTTTTGGTAATGCCTTCCGCGGGTACCGCGACGGCTCGGGGACACCTAGCATGGAATATCCTGCAGGTTCAGGTATAGAACACCTATTTGAAGGCGGTCTTTGGTTTGGCGGCCTCGATAATGGAATAGTTCGTGTGAGCACTTCAGCCTATGATGCGCCGCAGGGTTATGCGCCAGGTCGCGGCGGCTTTGAGTTTAATGCCACCCAGGGTGCAAATGTCGTTGAGAAAAGCTCGCTTCGCTCTTCGCCGAATTACCGCGCGGATGCCGTGAGTCACCAAGATTTCATTGCCAGCTTCAACGACAGTGAAATATTGGTCCCTGGAACCAGTATTCCGATCAACAACCATCTAAACCCTATGGACCTGCAGGTGGATATGGCAGTGTACAACTGGGAATATTCGTTTACAGATTTCATGGTCATTGTAGACCTTACCATCACCAACGGTTCTAGCAATACCTATGAAGATTTTTATGTGGGCCTATGGAATAACACGGTGGTGCGTAACATCAACATTACACCGGCGGGCGCTGGGGGTGCCACCTTCTATTCACAGGGTGGGAACGGGTTTATCGACAGTTTGAATTTGGCCTATTGTTACGACCGAAATGGAGATGTTGGCTTTACAGACAGCTATGTAGGCCAGATGTTCTTGGGTGCGGAGGATAAAAACGGTTTCCAACATCCACAGGTAAGCACGGACA
>CAXQBA010000431.1:0-3176 GCA_964221885.1 Luminiphilus sp.
GGCACCCTTTTCCTGTTCGGTATGAAGATATAGACGATGCGTTAATTCAGCGAGTTGATGGCGTTTCTGATGTGCGTATTGACTTTGAAGGTATGAATCCATCAATGATCGTAAAAGTGGTAGATAATCAAGAATTGGAAATAATTCGTAAATAAACCTATGTCCTTTAAACTGAATATACAAGAAATTGAGATAACGAAGCTGATTGCATTAGCTGCTCAAAGGGTCCATGTTGATGCTTTTGTTATCGGAGGGTTTGTAAGGGATAAGTTATTAGGTCGCCCAACTAAAGATATCGATGTAGTATGCGTTGGCTCTGGAATTTCTCTAGCTGAAGAAGTAGCCCAACTAATTCCTAAACCTTGTCAAGTACATTCTTTCAAGAATTTTGGAACGGCTATGATACAATATCAAGGTATGGATATTGAGTTTGTAGGTGCACGGAAAGAATCCTATCAAAGAGATTCACGAAAACCGATTGTTGAAGATGGCACATTGACCGACGATCAGAATCGCAGAGATTTCACTATAAATGCCTTAGCATATAAGCTAAATATTGATGGGATTGTAGGAAAGATTATTGACCCATTCAATGGTATATCAGATCTTGAAAATGGAATATTACGAACCCCATTGAATCCTGATATTACATATTCAGATGATCCGCTTCGAATGATGCGAGCGATTCGTTTTGCAACACAATTACAATTTTCAATAGATCCGATCACATTAGCATCCATCAGTAGTCAGGCTGAACGTCTACCCATCGTATCTCAAGAGCGAATTACAGATGAAATTCAAAAAATAATGTCATGCAGTCGACCATCGATCGGATGGCGTTTAATGTTTGAGACGGGATTACTTTCTTTTGTTTTCCCTGAATTACAAGAAATGCATGGTATAGAAATTATCAATGGAATAGGACACAAAGATAACTTTTTTCATACGCTTAAGGTTCTCGATAATCTTGCTGAGAAATCGGATAATATTTGGCTACGTTGGGTAGCCATTTTACATGACATAGCTAAACCTATTACTAAAAAATTCATGTCTGGTAGTTGGACATTTCATGGTCATGAAGCTTTGGGCGCTCGTTTTGTTCCTAAGTTCTTTAGACGTATGAAATTGCCTATGGATGCAAAGATGAAATATGTTCAGAAATTGGTAGGGCTTCATCAAAGACCCGTTTCACTGACCATGGAGGAAATAACAGACTCAGCTGTTCGTCGTCTTCTATTTGATGCAGGAGATGATATTGATGATCTTTTATTATTCTGTAGTGCTGACTCAACATCTAAACATCAATGGAAATTGGATCTCTATGCTGAGAATTTAAAAAAGTTGGCCCTACGTATTCAAGAAATTGAAAATAAAGATCATTTGCGAAACTGGCAACCACCGATCAGTGGAGAGGTGATCATGCAGACATTTCAAATTGGACCATGCCGTGAAGTTGGGATTATTAAAAACAAGATCAAAGACGCTATACTTGATGGAATTATTGCAAACGAATACGATCAAGCTTTTACTTATATGGTACAGATCGGTAAAGAACTTGGATTGCAACCTAGATCATAATATCTATAGGTTCTCCAGTAATATTTAGAGCTCTACGCATGGCATGAACCGTCATACATGAATGTATCGGATAAACATAGACCCACTCGCCAATTTTTCGGGACGATATCCAGGCTTTATCTCCTTTGATGATTCCGTGTTCTTGAGATAATCGATCCACATAAACATTGGTAACTACTCCTGACCAAGAGCCATTCTTTTGTTTATTTGCCAGTAGACCATAGTAGGGATTACCTTTGTCATCCAATATATGATCTTTGCTGAAGTGTACACCACCACCATGTATGATACATTCGTTCTTTTCTGGATGAATGGCAACGATCGGACATGCTACGACACAAGCTATTTGATCATAATTGCTGCGATGTTTACTAGTTTGCATCAAGTCATAATAAACAAAATTTCCAGGTCTGTATTCTATGTTATCATCTAATCGATCTAAACAACTACTAGATGGTGTGTCTCCTATTGATAGCGAACAGTCAATATTTTCTTTAGTTAGAAGTTTTTGTACGGATACTAGATTTTGTAGTGATTGTTGGTAAATATCAATGACATTTTCTGGTCTTTCAGCAGCATAGGTGTCTCCAAAATGAGCTAATAAACCCTTGAAGTTGGTTCGGTCTGAATCATTACTAAGCTTGATCAAGTCTTTAATTCGATCCTCATCCTGGAATTTAATTCCGGCTCGACCATATCCAGCATCAATTTTAATATAGAAATCAACAGGTGACATTAGATGCCTTTGTAAAAAATGAAGTACTTCCTCTGATTCAATAACAATTTGAACAGTACAATTCTGGATTAATGAGTGAAGTTCATCCATCCATTGAGGATAAAAAGGAAAAGCTATACATATATCGTTCCATCCATCTGAATGAAAATAATGAGCCATACGCATCGAAGAAACACAGATCTTATGTATACCTAATTCTCTGAATATTCGACCGATTGAATGAGACTGATGTGTTTTAAAATGAGGTCGAAATTGATGAATATCATGAAGTTTAGACAGAATATGTTTGATATTCGATCGCACTTTTTTTTCGTCCACTATCAACGTAGGTTCACTGAGTTGTAACATGATTAATAGGGTATAAGATCGGACGTGAAGGAGCCGCATCATTTTCAAATGATGCAAGATGTAAATTCAATACAAATACATCATCTTTAATGCTATTAGGAATGTAAACCAATTCCGTAATGGTTGCATCCAATCGAGGATTTTCAGGGTAATTCCAAAAGGCATGATGTGCAGCTAATTTACCATCGTCTTCCTCTTTATCTACAGAGGGAAGGTCGATCAGAAAATGATGAATCCCCAATTCATACAATTCATTCATTAGTTCCGGTTCAACAAATGGAGGATTCGTTGCAGAATAATCAGTTGTGCATTTATCACTAGAGTTTGGTAATGTACGAATTACAAGGGCAGTAATATGCATGTCCTTTCTGAGTTGAGGAATAATGAGAGACCGAGGTATCCAACGATCACCATCGCTATTGACCATGGGTTTAACAGTTATTAATTGGCTTAAATAATGATAAGATGAAAGTCGACGATCGATCGATTCATGCTCCAGAGAAATATGTCCTAC
>CAXQBA010000432.1:0-4133 GCA_964221885.1 Luminiphilus sp.
TCTTTGATATTTCCCACATCGATCTTTTGATCGAATTGAACACATTTTTTTCCAGATGGATCATAAATATTTAATTGAAAAAAGGGTGCTAGATTATCCTCTATTTGAACATATAATTCATTATCAACAGGATTTGGATATATAGAAACAGGAGTAAATAAGTATCCCCCCTCTTTTCGATCTAGGGCTATACTTTTGGAAAAACTATAGGTTCCGTCTTGATTTACTATCTGCAACCTGTAATAGGATACCCTGTTCCGCTGATAATCTTTATCATCTACCGAATATGTTGTGATTGAAGATGTACCAGTCGCAGGTAAAATATCAATAGTTTGGTAGTCTTTCGTACGTTCGTCAAACCTTTGTATGGCAAAGTATGAGAGAAATTGCTCATTTTCTGTTTGCCATGATATTCGATTTACTTGATCTATTTTTTCACCATAGAATTGAATAAGATCCAAAGACAAAAGACAATTGACTCCGCTATTAGTAATGGATTGAAGTTGAATATCAAAATTGCAATTCTGCCCCGTAAATCCATCGATCATAATAAAATAAGAGGTATTAGGCTGTAAGTATGAACGAACGTCCACACTATCTCCATTTAAAACTTTATCTCTACAATACAAGGGTTGAGGCCATGTTGAACCTGAAAAACAGGATAATCCGTCATACAAAACAAATTGAACACCCGAGCCATTGCTACCTAGGCTCTGACAAGAAATATTATCAAATACGATCTGAAATGTATTTGCTTCACAAACTGAATCAGGTGTTGTAAATCGATACCAAGTTGTATTTTCAAGTCGGGTAATCGTGTTTACACCTGAACACTCGATCAATCCGCTGATAGCAATATTAAGTGCTGGATCATTTGTTGATGGTTCACCTGTTTGTAGCATGGTGGATCCTGCATAAAACGTATTCACAGCTGTGATTGATTGTGCATTTGCACAGTCTACACCACCAAATGGTTCACGTGGCGTAGCAACTTGCATAACAGCCTCCCAACCTGAAGCAGTTGTAGCTGCATCAGAGTAGAATTGAAATGTAAGACAACCACTCGAATTCTCAACGGTACTTTTAATGGTATTCAAGATGTTTTGATCATTCATATTGCCCGTATACGCACATATCAATCGATCTGAAAGTGGATCATCACCATCAAAAACATATAAATAATCCCAGTTTCTTTCCAAGCCAATCGTATCTGTAAATTCAGCCCAAATACCTTGATTTGGACCTAATGAAGCATCGGGACAATAGCTCTTGATGTAAGACTGGTTGTTTGAGTAATTAGACGATTGTCCTCCATCATCAATAAATAATTGGTTCCCAAATGTTCCACCACAAAAAGATGTTGGTAATGTTACGGGGCGATCTTCGCAATACAATCGGGCTATGAACCCATTTCCAACATATTGCTGATCAGATTGCATTCGTACAGTAAGACATTCTCCTGTAGAAATAAATGTACCTGGCTGGGGTGCTGCACTGGATGCCCCTGTATAACTACCTATCATATTAGCATTAATATCAGCACCATTATATATAGACAGATAATCATTACCTGCAGTTTGAGAGGATAATGATAATTGTTGGGCTGCTGTTGGATTTGGCATGAAGGTCAATCGCACAGATTTGGTATTATCCGGATTGCAAAACGTTTGTGTATGGTCTTCATTATTGCCGTACGCACCAGAGAAACTTCCACTATCGTAGAATCGGTGGTATGATTTTGAACAATCCAATTCCCCTATTTGATCACTATTCAGTAGAATGGTATCACCATAAACAAAACTGGATTGAGAACAGGTCCAATCAAGATCCCAACCTGAACGAACCGTTCGAAAATCAGAGTCAAACCGAATCGTCAAAGCACCACCTGAAGAGGTTATCGGTGGTGGTAAGGTTGATCCTGAATATGTACCTAATAAATTAGCTGCTGTTGAGTTACCATCGTATATATACAGAAAATCATAATTGGATTCAAGTTCAAAACTTGAAAAAACAATGGATACAGATGAAGCCCCATTGGGTTCAATAGTAAATGTATAATTCTCATTATCTGCATAGCCCCCCAGGTCACCCCCAGTATCGGTAAAACGACCGGAACAATCTTGTGTTTGAATATCACTGACAATATCCTGATGAATAAATTGAGTACCATTGGCTGCAGATGTATCACCAGGTGAACATATCGTTCGTACTTTCCAATAATATTGTGCACCTGTTGCTAATCCCTGTATGGTAGCCGAATTTGAAGCGGTATAAATCGTTGTAAATATATCATTTAATGAACGTCTGTAAGACAGCTCATAGCCTTGCGCACCAACCACTGCATTCCAGTTTAGCGTACATTGATTATGATTACTATTACTTTCTGTAAGTCCATTCGGCATGAAACATGAAGGAGCTGTTGTAGAACAGGTATAATTTGCTACCCATCCTGATGCAACAGTACCACAATCGGTTCTGAATTCCATGAGTATTTTTCCACTATTTGATTGGATCACAGGCGGCAAAACCGTACCATTTAGTACCATCAACAATGGATCTTCAGGTGTATCACCATCATAGATATACAGGTAGTCATAATTCAATTCGAGATCTAACATGGTAAACTGTAACGAAATAGATGTAGCACCGATCGGTTCTATACGATAGAAAATACGTTCATCATTCGAATAGTTACTAGTAGAACCTCCCGAATCGTAGATCGTCCCGGAGCAATTAGTATAGGATTGCGAGAGAGCTGAGACTGGATTATTTATAAGATCGTAGTACCGGTTCCAATCCCAATATGGACCTGGATCTGTATGCGTTTGAGATGGATAATGTTGATGACCTTTAATTTTAAAACAGCCATCTGAAATAGGATTTACACCTAGATCACCATTGATATCATACGTTCGTACAGTTGGTATCCCGTATCGTGCTGAAATATCCTTGGTTAATGCCGCTGATACTTCGTACGTAATTGAAGTATACCATGATGGATCTGACACATACCCTTCATGCTCAATTCCGACAGTGTATGGATTTGAATTACCAACATGCCATGCTTTATCTGCCTCACAAACCATTTGAGTGATCTGACCATCAGTAGAACGCATATTATAGTGAGCTGAAACATTCGCTGATGGATTCTTGAACCAGCTAATGGCTCCCGTATATGAACCTTGCATCGTATGAATGGTGACATGAGATATTGCTGTACCTGATCTTGAACTGTAGTTTGATGGATCAGCCGGATCAAAAAGAACAGTGTATGGAAAACCTGCAGATATATCAAAACAGTTCATGGCCCCTCTGTAATTGATCGTATCAGTTACCCCTTGACCTTCTGATTCAATTTCAGACAATGAAAGTGTGGCTGCACTTAAAAGATCATATCTTGTTTCCCCAAAGAACTTTTCTAAATCCAGATCATAGGCAGGCAACTGAAATCGCTGTTGAAAGATCGGTTGATTCATATTCATAAATACCGAATACAAATACGAATCATAAATAAATTGATTAAAAGGAGTTAGTTCCACAGGAAATTCACTCAAAGCACAAATTACGCTTGCATGATCCAACGGATCAATAGATCGTATACCATTCTGTTGGATCAATTGATCATAAGCCGCTGCAAATGCTAAGATCTGATAATCCGTTTCTTTCTTTAAACGATTAACATCCATTTTTGATAAATCAGCTATCTGAACCAAGTTATTTGAAAAATAACCTTTCCCGTCCTCAATTAAACCCATTATTCCAAAGGCTTTTGGCCGACCTGTGCACGAAAGTAAGGTGTTTTCATCGATTGGCTTAAGATGGGTATTGTGATAAGCAATCGCCTCTAAAACTCCTCTGGGAATCTTTGGAAATTGGTTATAGGCTGCATCAAAATAGGGTTTGTGTTGTGTAGGAGGATCTACCTCCCAAACTTGGGCATTGGTTGAAAAAACACTTATTCCTAAAAGGAACATTAATTTTAGTAGAATTTTTAGCATGTCTGGATTAATATTTTAGTGATTTATTGGTATTAATCCATGGTGGTTTAGTGTTAATTGATTGGTTAATTTTTAATCATGTATCCTGTTTTAGATCGGAAGAGCGTCGTGTAGGGAAAGAGTGTGCCTTCATGT
>CAXQBA010000433.1:0-8578 GCA_964221885.1 Luminiphilus sp.
ATTTTTGCCCTGGCCAATCCAGAACCTGAGATCATGCCAGAAGAGGCCTATGCGGGAGGCGCTGCTGTGGTTGGAACAGGACGTAGTGATCTACCCAATCAGGTGAATAATGTATTAGGTTTTCCAGGAATCTTCAGAGGAGCCCTAGATGCACGCGCCAAACGCATTACACCATTGATGAAAATGGCTGCTGCCTGGGCCATAGCAGACAGTATCAGCCAACCAACATTCGATATGATTATTCCGCCGGCACTAGACGAAGTGGTTGCTTTCAAAGTGGCAAAGGCGGTAAAAGAAGCGGCTTTGTCGGAACTAATTTAAGTTTCTCTTTGTTGGGTAGTAGTAAAGAATTTCGTATATTTGCACTTGCGTAGAATTTTTGCGCAGATTTGTATTCAAAAACATCACAATGAAGAATTTTATTTTTTTATGTTCCGTTGCTTTGATTTTCGCACTTTCTTGTTCTTGTGGAAATCCTTACAGAAATAAAAAGACTTGTAAGGGAAAAGGTTCCTGGTATGGAAATAGAGGTTTAAGTGCTGAGAATGAAGTAAAGCTCCAAGAAACGCAATATTATGTTCTATCTAAAGAGGACATGAACGCATTATAAAATCATCAAATTTGGAAGAGCCGACATATTCTATATGTCGGCTTTTTTTATTGCCATTATTTTCATATTTTGATAATGCATATGCATCCATCAATACATTAAGCACCTGAAAAAATAGTAGTGTATGAGAGTTTTCTTTTGGCTAATACTCCTTTGCGGGTTGTCTGCTCACATTCATGGTCAGATCCTACCGTATGAGAAGGTAGTGTCTGCTACTGAGAAACAATATCAGTTCACGTCTCTTAAATTGGCCCTGGAAAAAACAGAAAAGTTATACAAACTTAGATTGAGGGGACATGCCGATAAGATAGCTGGTTATCAACAACGGATCTTTTGGCATCGTGATAGCTTGGCCCATTACGATACCCTGACCATTCCAAATAAGAATGCGCTTTTAGCTTATCATAAGGAACGCATCTCATTTTATGAACAATCGATTTTGGATAACGATTTAGATAGTCTGTCAAAGTTGACGAATTTGATCGAGTTGGACCTGGCGCAGAATGGATTGGTGCATTTACCTGATGTGTTTTCGTCACTCCCCAACCTGCGTATATTAGATATCAGAGAAAATGAGCTTACAGCATTGCCGGTCTCTATTGTATCATTGATCCGATTGCAAGAATGTTATGTACAACACAATGACGTCACTGAGATCCCATTTCCATTGGCTTCGTTTTCTGAATTAAAAGTACTGAATCTTAATGGCAACCTACTCAAAGAACTACCTGCTGATATCGGTCTATGTTCTCAATTGGAGTTGGTGTATTGTGATAGTAATCAAATCGAATCACTCCCGAATTCCATGGGTAGTTTAGATAGTTTGAAGGGCTTATCTGCTAGTGGTAATAATATCGCAGCATTACCTTCGGGTTTGGTCGGACTTAAGAATCTGGAAGAGCTCTATGTTGATAATAACAGCTTACGATCTTTACCTGATGACTGGGGTGGCTTACAGAAGTTGCGCGTGTTAAATTTGGCATTTAATCAGCTGGATTTATTACCGATCACCATTGCGGATCTCAAATCCATTCAGACCTTGAATGTCTGCTCCAATTCTTTGACAGCTACTCCAAAAGGACTCGTACAATTAACGGAACTAAGAGACCTTGATCTGAGTTTCAATCAGATTTCAGTGCTACCCGAGAATATTGGTTTACTAGCAAAGATCCGATATTTACGATTGAACAATAATCGGCTTGTATCAGTTCCTCCATCCGTCGGTTTGATGACTCGTCTCCGAAAGATTCATTTATCCCATAATCAATTATCTGAATTACCCGAAACACTTGCTCAGTTGAAAAAATTGGAGGAGTGTTATATTGATCACAACACGTTTACAGAATTTCCACTTTGTTTGTCAAAGTTGAAATATCTGGAGGTGCTTTTTATGCACAATAATCAGGTTACTAAAATTGAGAATGATCATATTCGAGGACTCAGACGACTGCATACATTGAATGCGAATGCGAATCAAATTGCCGCTTTGCCAGATACTATGAAGTTTCTAAAACGCTTGAATAACCTACACTTAGCAGATAACAAGCTAAGTGCGTTACCCAACAGTATCACATGGCTAAAGGTCTTAAAAATTTTGAATCTGGATAATAATCAGATCAATGTGTTAGATAATTCATTAGTCTCACTTACAAGTTTGACCCATCTCCTTTTAAAGAATAATCAACTGATGGAGCTTCCCGACTGTTTTTATGAAAAGCAAAGCAAGCGAACAACGATGATGTCTTTACGATGTATTGATCTTGTGGGAAATCCTATTTGTGAGAAGAAAAGTCAGCGTAATAAGATTCGAAAGTTCAAACCGAGATATTCGAAAGTATATCTGTAATTACTTTACTGGGTGCTCTTGAGTGCTGGGTTGAACTGCATGCTGTATCTAGCGACTGCCATGATCTCTTCTTGAGTCAGTAAGTTTTTGAACGCAGGCATAACGCCACCTTTACCATTCCGAATAATTTTGATACGATCATTAAGTGGCATCTCTGAGACGATCAGATTTTTGGCACCATTATTCCCCATCGCTCCGTCCATGCCATGACAGGTGACACAACGCATTTTATAAATATCTAAGCCATTCAAGGTGCTATCGCCAGACGAATTATTTTGGCAGGCTACTAAAAGCGTTATCGAGAAGATGGCTGTAATAATTGAACGCATATGGAACTTTTTGATATGTTTCACAGGTTGATAATATTACATCGAAATTACTAAATAGTTTTTTGAAGTATTTTTTTTTAATTAGCTCTTTAGTTTTTTTACACAAATTTCAGTAGTTTCAATAGATACTGTAATCATTGTTTTACCCTTTAAATACATTATTTGTATGCTTTACTTTGGTATTGGAATAGCGCTCGCTTTGTTATTGCTCTTTTTTTCAACCGTGATCCTTGTCAAGGAAAAATCGGCTAAAGTTATTCAACGTTTTGGATCATTCAGTCGGGTCTTACACCCTGGTATGAACTTTAAAGTGCCTATTGTAGAATCTGTCGCTGGAACCGTCAATTTGAAAATTCAGCAGATCGATGTTCCTATCGAAACCAAGACAAAAGATGATGTATTCGTCAATATGCGTGTCTCGGTACACGTAAAGGTGATCAAGTCTAAAGTGAGAGAATCATTTTATGAATTAGAAAACCCATACGCACAGATTTCATCTTATATTTTTGATACGGTTCGTGCCGAGGTGCCTAAACTGAACCTTGATGATGTCTTTGCTAAAAAGGATGATATTGCCAATGCAGTAAAAGCATCTCTTAAGGTACATATGGATAAATATGGATATTTGATCGTTCAGACTCTTGTAACTGAGATCGATCCGGATGCCCTTGTAAAAGAATCGATGAACCGAATCAATGCAGCGAAGCGAAATAAAGATGCCTTATCTGAAGACGCAGAAGGTCGTAAGATTGCTAAGATCAAAGATGCTGAGGCCGAAAAAGAATCGAAACGTCTGCAAGGTGAAGGTGTTGCGAATCAGCGTTTAGCAATCATTAAGGGTTTTGCCGATTCAGTTGAAGATTTCTCAAAGACCTTGGAGGATGTTTCACCGATCGAGATCATGCAATTTGTTTTATTAACACAACATTATGATACGATCAAAGATATCGGAGATAAGAACAGCTCATTGATTGTACCTTATTCGCCTGGCTCACTGAAAGACCTTCAGCAGCAACTGATGGAGGGTAGCTATATGGCAGAGGAGATCAATCGGTTGAATCAGAAAAAAACAAAGATTGATAATCGTGAATTAAGTTTCCGTGAAAAGGAAAAAAGAGTTCTAGATATCGATGAAAATATAGATAACGCACTTTAATTGATAAAAAAGCCGGTCCTAGACTGGCTTTTTTAATTTACCTTGCAGTATTTTTTTGTTCTTGAACTTTTGAGATACCCCATACATAAGCAGACCGATCAAGTAACCCAAGACTAATCCAGCAAGAATATCTTTTAGGAAATGTTGAGCCAAGTATACTCTGGAAATAGCAACAAGGGTAGCTGTTATCAAGCATGCGAATTTAATACTGAGACGATCGGACCATAAAGCTAAAATAGTATATATAGCAAAGGCGGACATAGTGTGACCCGATGGAAAGCTGGTCGTATATCCATTGTGTATCTCAACATAGGGTACGTAATTGATCGCAATGGGTGGATCTACATATTCTGTAAAATAACGATAGGGTCTGTGATGCATGAAATATTCCTTTAATAGGGTGGCACTGCCTAGTACAATACTTCCGGTGAGCCCGATGATTACACTTCTGGAATAGTTGAAAAAAATAAATACGATCGCTAATAAAATGTATATATAGGCTTCGCCAAGAAATGATGCAGCAACGAAGAAATAATCGGTTAACCAGTATCTTCTGTCTGAAAAGTAAATGATCAATTCTCCTTTGTCAAAAACAAAGCCCCACAGAAGTACACCTATTATAAAAACGAATAGAACACCAATAGAATATATTATATTTCGAGTTTTAGTAGACATGGGCATCAAGTTCTATTCGTGATTCGTTTCAATGGATTAGGAAATGTAAGGGTAGATTCGAATAAAGCCTTTATCGTCAACAATACGGCAAATGGCGATAAAACGATATTAGGTAGCCATGAACCAAACCATATAGGAACGGAAAGATTTCTGGCTAACCGTTCTCCAGCCAAAAACAGGATGAAAAAGGCCATAAAGAATAAAAAAGCCACCAATATAGGGTATCCGAATCCACCTTTTTTGATGATGGTTCCCATAGGTGCTCCAATAAATAGAAAGAGAAGACAGGCAAAAGCAAAGGATAACTTTTGATGAATCTCGTTTTCAAAATTAGCATGCATCTTCCTAGATGTAGTCAAATACTGCGATATTCCCTTTGCCTGCCCTTTTAGATTTTGACTGTAGCCAAGGGCTCGTTGGATGATATAGGAACGTTTATCGAGTGGAATATAACTCAGAAAACTTTTGGCTAAGGTATCAGGTGTATTGGTCCTTAATAATTGTTCTTTGTTGGGTACATACGACTTTGCATATCGATTTAATGGTATGGTATCATAGGCTGTTGTATCTATGCCCTCTCGTCTGAAGTGAAAGATGGCGTCTGCATTTTTTTTCAGAAGGATATATCGATTTTTTCGCATCGAATATAATGAGTCGATAGAGCTCATCAGGTCACTTGTGGATAAAAGAGAATGATGCCCTTTGAAAAGGGATTCATCCGATTTGTTGAATTCGAATTCACTCATATCGTACATCGTCGTGTATGAATCGAATTTCATCTTAATGTGAGGATATTTGTTTTTCTCATTTGGTTTCGGTGCTAGTTCCTCATAACGAATACCATCGAAAAGTTGGATGACCAGATAACTTTTAATGATCGTTGTATCCTTTTGTCCAGTAATATTCCCTTTTTCGTCTTTAATATCGAGTGTGGCAGCGGTCGTATCTTTTTTGTTGTATAAGATAGCTCGTTCAGCTTCGATATGACCCGTGTAGCCTTTGGGGTTTGTATGGTCATAGATCTTGATCTGTTCCAGTTCTCTACCGTTTTTATTTTTCTTGCCTACATAGATTGATATTTCCTTGAAATCATCATTATACTGACCTTCTTTGAAAGATAGGGCTGGTTTTTGAGAGCGAATATCATGTAAGACTGTTTTGAATTTTGTCGCAGTGATTGGAATAAACGTATCAGAAAAAATAAAAGAGATACCAGCTATCAATAGACACAAGAATATTAGTGGACGCAAAACCCGCATCAGAGATATTCCAACAGATTTCATGGTTACCAATTCATATTTTTCCGCTAGGTTACCCATGGTCATCACCGATGCGATCAGTACACCGAAAACCATAGCTCTAGGTATCATCGCCAATGATTGATAAAAAAGCAACTCCAAAATAATAGATAGATCTAATCCTTTACCAATGATGTCATCGATATACTTCCAAAGGAATTGCATATTGAAAATGAACATAGCAACAAGAGTCCAAAGGAAAAAAGGAGGAAGGAAACTTCGGAGTATGAGTAGATCGATCTTTTTCACGCCAAGTAAATATCGAGTTAATTCAAAACGTATGAATAACGTCTATTTGTATTTCGATTCAAGAGCCTTGTCAATATAATCGAATGTTGATAGTATCTCGGGCTTACCATCTATAACGGCTACATTGTGCTCAAAGTGTGCTGAGGGCTTCAGATCTCGAGTTAAAATAGTCCAGCCATCAGGAAGTTGTTTGATATCAGCAGTTCCCATGTTGATCATTGGCTCGATAGCTATGACGAGTCCATTTTGGATTTTTTTACCTTGTCCTCTTCGACCGTAATTTGGCACTTCAGGTGATTCATGCATGACCTTTCCCAGACCATGGCCTACGAGTTCACGTACAATACCGTAGCCGTGTGGTTTTACATGTGATTCAATGGCAAAACCAATATCTCCGATTCGATTACCTGCTCGAGTAGCTTCAATACCTTTGTACAGACTTTCTTTTGTGATATCCAATAACTTTTTGGTTGATTCATCTACTTCACCTACTTCAAAGGTGTATGCATGGTCACCATAGAATTCATTCATCAAGACTCCACAGTCAACCGATAGAATATCACCATTTTCGAGAGGTTTATTCGTTGGTATACCATGAACAACTTGTGCATTGGGTGACATGCAAAGTGTGTTTGGAAATCCATACATACCAAGAAAACCTGGTTCGCCACCATGGTCACGAATAAAAGACTCAGCCAGTGAGTCCAGTTTTAATGACGTGATACCAGGTTCTATCCACTCGGCTAACATACCCAATGTTTTGGATACGAGTTGTGCACTCAAGCGTATTAACTCGATCTCTTCTTTTGTTTTATATATGATTGGTCCTTTTGCCATATTCTGGTTTGCAAATGTAAATATTTGATACAATATTATGAAATAATGCTCCGCTCATCATATAACTCTCTCACATGTCTTTGTTTTTTCGTTTCTTTAATTATTAAATCTATTTTTCTGAAATATGAAAAGTATCAATAAAGCAGTGAGTAACTAGTTGTGTAAATTTTAGCCAATTTTGTAAATTGTTAAGTCAGATATGCTTAGATGGGTTTACATATTTATCCTTTTTTGTTTAGTTGATTCGATTCATGCTCAGTCATTAGTAGTTGATTCTACGTTTGAGTCCGCTAAACTTAAAGATTTTTGTGAAATATTTGAGGATAAGTCAGGACAGCTTACCATTGATTCGATCACGTCGCTTTCATTTGAGCAAAATGAAAAAATTGATTCAGTTGTTGCACAAGTTGAAACTGGTTCAGCTATTTGGTTTCGGTTTACATTGAACAACAAAGCAGGTCTACAGTTTTTCCTATACAAAGATTTTGCAATTTATAATCAAATGGAATTGTATTGGCTTGAAAATGGCCGGGTTCAGACAGACATAATTTCTCAAGATCAATCGTACACTGACCGTAGTTTTAAGTCGCCAATACATGCATTTAAGCTCAATAATGACCGTAATAAGGAAATAAGTTATTACCTAAAGGTAACTACAAACAATTTTTTCAAGCCTTCCATTTATTTAGCCGATAAGCATGCATTTTATAGATATAGTAGCACTCGCAATATTGTTATAGGTGTTTTTATCGGCGTCCTTATTGCTATGATTTTTTTCAATCTATTATCTTTTTTAAATATACGTTCCAGAGAGTATCTAATCTATGTATGTTATGCTGTATGTTGTTTGCTAGCTGTAATGGTAGAATATGGTTATGCAACTTCATTATTATGGTTTGGCTTTTCAATCAACACGGATTATTTTACAATTGGATTTACATCAATGAGCTTATTGATGGCCTGTCTTTTCTTTTGGGATTTTTTGGATTGGTTTCGGCATCCTACATACCTCAAATTCAATGTCGTATGCATTGGTTTATTGGTATCACCTTTGCTCTGTACGCTCAGTGGTTTTATACATATGGGTTATATTCTATTAAATGGAAATGTCATTGTTCTTAGTTTATATATGCTCTATTTACTTGTGTTGTCATTAAAAAAGGGTAATCGTTCCTCTCGTTTCCTATTAGCTGGTTGGTCAGTTATGATTATTTTAACCATCATAGGTGTATTGGCAAATGCAAGTGTTTTACCAAACCATGTATTTCTCAATTTTAGTTTTCTATATGGGATCATTTTAAGTGTTCTATTTTTATCCGTTGCGCTGTCCGATAAGATCAATATCTTCAGAGATGTTATACAGGAATCTAGATATAAAGCGGAGGAGGTTTTATTAAAGCAAAAAGAGGATTTGGAAGAATTGGTTAAGTACAGGACCGATCGATTAAATCAGGTTCTTATCCAACAGGAGGATATCATCAAGAAACGCACTCAGAATTTATTGGACTCGAATGAGAAGTTGATCAACAAAAACAAACAATTGAACGTCTTTTCCACCATTACATCGCATAATTTAAG
>CAXQBA010000434.1:0-2502 GCA_964221885.1 Luminiphilus sp.
CTGAAAAAATAACATCCTCTGGATTCTTTGTAAGGGTTACATTCAAGTTTTTAGGGTCTGATAATAAGGTAAGAAAACTAGTAACCGCTGAAAGTGTGCCAAATTCTTTTTCAGTTTATAATTCAAAACTTGATAAGCAATTTGTTAAAGAGATAGAAATACCTGATAATAAACCTGATGTTCCTAAATTTGTAAAAGTTAAGATTAAAAAAGGTGATTCATACATAAGTATATGTAAAAGAACTTATATAGATAATGATTACAAAAAAATGCTATCTCATATAATGGAACTAAATGGTTGGCCACCAAAGAGAATTCCAGCAGGTGAAATGATGACGCTATACAACCCAGATAATGAAGATTTAATCGAAGCTTTTGATTTATTGATTTAGATATTTAAATAATCACTACAAAGGGTGTCATACTTTTCGGAGTATGGCACCTTTTTTTCTTTTTTATAAAGAGATAAGAAGAAAATAAGAAGTTTAAATTCACAAGCTGGAGACATTTGTCATAGAATAGTGTATTTTACATAAGATGATTCACACACTATGAAGACGATACCAGTACATTTTGGTTTTTTACTATTTCTTGTAGGCTTATTTTTACTTTCATCTTGCGAAAAAGATCCTCCAATTATTAATGATCCAGATACAACGATCATTGATGATACGGATTCAACGGAGACATCTCTTCCTGATAGTACTGCTCAAGAATTAAATCTGTTAGATATTTTTACTGATAGTTCGAACACGTTTCAAACCAGCTCGATAGCAGAACAGCTCATTCAAAAATTAGCGGATCGGTATTTTGTTGATCAATATTCAAGTACCGGCGATTGGAGTTATAATTTTGTGGATACTTTCGCTTATGTTGACTCCTTTTACATAATTAATGATAGCTTATTAGTTCAGGTGTCCCATCCTTTTGTCACCTATACCATCAATGATCCCGATCAGACCTTTTTTATCAGTCAAGATTTTGGAGCCTATGGTGCCATCCAGTTTAATCAGGATTATAGTAGTTTTACATATTCCTACAATCAGTTGTATACCTTCCATAGTAAACTAGGTAGCGCGACTGAGCAACCGCTATCTAATTTTAATTCATTCCTCGCACAACAAGGAACATATCAATTGGAGATCCATGAAAAAAGTAATTCCATTGATACCGTATATATAGATACCTTATCATTATCATGTACCGAGCCGAATTGGTTGATAAATTGGTTCACTCTTGTATTGGGTAATTCAACCTACTCAAGCAATAGATATTCAGAAACGCCAAGCCATCATAGTCATCGAGATAATAGTATTAATTCAACCTTTGATATTGATTATTACAGACGAGTCCACTTACGAAATGATAGTTTATATCTCTATCATTACGATCAAATCGATTCGAGTTCTATTGAGTACGTCGGTACTAAATTGTGGTAAAAACAATTTTCTCAAACTTACCCCTCCATACCCCAAGCTTGACGCATCTCCGTTGGAATGGACAGCTTAAGATCGAATTCTGCATCGAAATAATGTAGGATAGATTGGGCGAAAACCTTATTGACCGGTTTCATCACAAACTGAACCAAGGATAGATCTCTTCGGCGATTAAGGGCTTTAACCAACTGGGTAGCTTGCTGAAAAGCCGTTCGCTGGAGGATACCCTCAGGTTTTGCCAGACCGATCATATCTGAATGGAGGTCATTATCGATCAAATAACGGATCATATAGTCAGTTACAGGCGCCATCCAGCTTGACTGAAACGTGCCATTGATGAATTGACATAAGGCTCGAGTGATCTGTACGCCTTCCTCGCAGGCCATTGCTTGTTCATTGATGATTTGATGATAAGCAATCAGTGCTGTCGTGTAGGTGGTTGGATTGATCGCATCATCGACACCGATCAGTTGGCCGATCAACGCCCAATAATGAACCAGGGCGTCCTTTTGAGCCATATCGAGTTGGATACCGAGTTTATCCAAGCCGAGAATGGCACCAATACTGAAGGTCAAAATCGTAAAGGCCATGTCCTCTTGATTGATCGGGTGCCCGTATACTTCACGATCCCAATGCTGCTTAGCCGCATGATGTCGGACCATCGCATGCACAAAACGTACTTTGAGGGTATGTTTCAGGCCAATCGAGTCTTTTTCGAAAGTATTCCGACGCATGACATTAAAAAGAAACTGGGAGGTCTCATAGAGTCGTTTGGCTGTTCCGGTTTTAAGGTCCGATGAAAGATAGCCTGTCGTGTCGAGCAGTTTGACAATATTGCGTGAGGAATAGCCGGCGGGCAGCGCTCGTAAGATCAAACAGGTTGAATACTCCTGACCTAGATCTAAAAACAGTTGTTCGGCGATGGCCACTTTTTCACGATCGATCCAGTCAGGGATCACTTGCTGGTCTTCGAAATACGAATGAAAAACGCTGGGTAACTGATAGTAGTCGATCTCCTCGATATCGGACAGCAATCTACGATAAAGAGGCCCGATTTCTTCGCGCG
>CAXQBA010000435.1:0-2298 GCA_964221885.1 Luminiphilus sp.
TGGCGTCTTGGTGCGAATTTTAGAACCCAATGGGGATCTGTTATGACGGAACCATATACTACGTATAATGTAATGGGCGACATGAAATTCCCCGTATTAAATGATGATTTTTTTGCAGTTGGATTGAATGCTATGACAGATATATCCGGTGGTGGCGTTTACAACATTACTGATGTTGGACTTAGTTTTTCGTATCACAAGAAATTATCAGGTAGTTCTCGTTCCTACAGGATCAATAATTTCAATTCATATCTAGTGGCTGGTGCCCAGATTGGTTTTGGACAACGTAGTGTTCGTTGGGATAAATTGGTGTACAGTACACAATATGTAGTTGATGATAACGCATACAATACAAATATAGCTAGTGGTGAGGGTGAAAATGTAAGAACATCACGCCTATATCCTGATATGGGTGCAGGTTTGATGTGGTTTGCCAATTTTGGACGTAGAAAAAGTGTTTACGCTGGTGCTAGTATTTTCCATATTAATACTCCCGAAATTGGTTTAATCAATCGTACAGGTGGAAATGTTTCACAATTAGAAAAACTCTACATGCGTTTTGTTGTACATGCTGGTGGTGAATATCTTCTTGGTCAACAGGGATCTCTTAGTTTACTACCTGGATTTGTTGGTATGTTCCAAGGACCATCTATGGAGTTAAATTTTGGATGTGACGTCAGATATCAAGGGTTCAAGTTTGATGATTTTGCTATACGAGTTGGTCTTTGGAACCGACTCTCTAATATGTTAGAGTCAAATATCCATGCTGATGCTTTAATGGTAAAAGCTGGGATTGATTGGCAGAATTTCCAATTTGCCTTGAGTTATGATATTAATATATCCTCCCTGATGGTCGTTTCACAGGGCCAAGGTAGTTTGGAATTCTCTATTATTTATGTCCATGATGGTAGCTATAAACGTGGTCAAGGTTGCCCAACTTTCTAGTTTATTTTTCTACATTAATTGGTAATAATTTAATATTTATCTTAACTTTGCCACGCAATAAATTTTTGGCGAGGTAGCTCAGGTGGTTAGAGCGTCGGATTCATAACCCGGAGGTCGGGAGTTCAAGTCTCCCTCTCGCTACAATATAGAAGTTCGTGGCTTTTGGTTACGAACTTTTTTTATTCTGCAAGTCAGATTGTATCGAATTATCATAATCTAATATGATCAGCAAATCAAAGATTGTTCAACTTTTACAAAATGAGCTGCAACGCAAGAGAGATATTCTTTCTGATGAAGAACGTTTACTACAGGATTCACTCGAAGATCAGACAAAGAGTAGTGTAGGAGATAAATATGAAACAACACGGGCAATGCTTCATATTGAATTGGATAAGTTAAAGATTCAAAATCGTGTTTACGTTGAACAAAAAAGAGCTTTAGACCAAATACGATCAGGAATAAATGAACGAATAGTGTTTGGTTCTGTAGTACACACTAGTATTGGACTTTTTCTCATTGGCCCATCCATCGGGAAATTTAAATCTTCAGAACTGGACATAATGTGTATTTCAGTTAAAGCACCTCTATCAAAAGCGATGTGGCATAAAAGGAAGGGGGATGAACTGATTTTCAATCAACGTAAAATCGAGATCATTTCGGTTTACTAGAGAGGAAAATAATAATCAGCAATGATGGTACTCGCATAGAGGATAGATGCGATACCATTGGTTGTGAAAAATGCTAAATTAACATTCGAAAGATCATGAGGTCTGACTATATAGTGTTGGTAGGCTAATAAGCAAATAAAAGCACTAGCACCGATCCAGTGAATAATATTGGCTTGAAGAGAATAGGCGGCATAGATGATTAAAAAAGCTGTTGCTAAGTGAAGAATAATTGAAAGTATGATAGACCGACGAACGCCTAAATAGGATGGAATGGAGTGTAGTCCTAAGGTTCTATCAAAATCTTCATCCTGTAATGCATAAATAATATCAAACCCTGCTACCCAAAAAAGTACAATTCCACTAAATAAAATTGGAACAATAGAGTCAAAGCTTCCAATTACGGCTAAGTAAGCTCCTAGTGGAGCCAACGATAGTCCGACACCAAGTACAAAATGGCAAAGTGCAGTAAATCGTTTCGTATATGAGTAACCTAAAATTACAGCCAAGGCAATGGGTGATAAATAAAAACAAAGTTCATTAATGAAGTAAGTGGTTACCATAAACAACATAGCATTTACTATAACGAAAAATAGTGCATTGGAGGGTGAAATGGTACCTGCAGGTATTTCTCGTTCAGCTGTTCTAGGATTTTGACGATCAATATCTTTGTCAGCGTATCTATTAA
>CAXQBA010000436.1:0-2430 GCA_964221885.1 Luminiphilus sp.
CACCTTCATGGGAAAACGTTTTCAGCTAATTCCTGCTGTTATTTTTGGATTCATTGTTGGTAGCTTTACCAATATGGGCTTTATAGTGCTTGGTGATTTTGTATTTCCCTGGCCACCTGAAGTAATGAAGCAATTGGAAAATGAGACATTATCACATTTGGATATGTTAAATGTAACACACTCTGTCGTTCCATTTTTAGCACACGCATTGGGTACATTAGTGGGGGCTGTTGTTTCTTTGCGAATAGCTGGTCTTGAAAATCAAAATGTAGCATGGGTTATAGGTGTATTGTTTTTAGCAGGTGGCGCATATATGGCCAATTTGCTACCAGCACCATTATGGTTTGAAGTGTTGGACCTAACAATCGCATATCTTCCAATGTCCTATGCCGGTATTAGGATCTACCAACGGTTTCATGCAAAATGAGTCTAGAAATTCATTACAGCTTTGAATTCAGTCTTGAATGCTTCCAATTCGATTAATTTCCTTTTTTCATCCCAACCTATATGTTCTGCCATACAGTTAGCCATGAATTCATAATTTTTTTCTAATTGAGGTCGGTCAAAATATAAACGACCAGTTCGTCGAATAGCAAAGTCACAAAGTGTAAGTGTCATTTCATGTTCCATACAGTACCATAGTTCAGCCTCAAGGTAGCAATGTTCTTTATTTGTTGCCTCCTGATAATTTTCGAAGATCCTATGGATGATCCGATCCGTATTCGATCCATATCGGTAGACTAATTGTCTTATATAGTGCTCTTCCATATGGACCTGTTTACATTCTCCAGAACACTTTTGAATGTAGTTCTCAACAGCATCAGCAGATTCAAAATCTCCACCAGTCAGACAAATATCTTTTGTTTTGCATGGTGAAAAGGAGGTGTCTCTGATGGTTTTACACACAAAATTCATTACGCGCTCAGCCATTTTTCGATAACCGGTTAATTTCCCACCAGCAATTGATATAAGTCCACTCTTAGCATAGAATATTTCATCTTTTCGGGAAAGTTCAGATGGGGATTTGCCATCTTGATGGATTAATGGTCGCAAACCTGCCCATGTAGATTGAACATCACTGGCATTTAACTTGGCAGATGGAAACATATAATTGGTCGCTTCCAATATATAGTCGATATCTTCTCTATTTGTAGTAGGCGTGTCAATAAGCTTATCATAGACCGTGTCGGTTGTTCCAATGTAGGTGATGTTACCTCTAGGTATAGCAAAAACCATTCTTGAGTCATTTTTAACATCAAAATAGATGGATTGGGTAAGAGGTAGTTTTTTTCTGTCAATGACCAGGTGAACTCCTTTAGTCAGTCGTAATTTCTTGCCAACAATCCCTTCTGGATCTTTGGATCGTAAGGTATCAACCCATGGACCTGTTGCATTAACAATTCGTCTTGATCGGATCACATAGTTTTGATTGTTGAGTGTGTCTTTGACATGAAGGCCATTGATATAGCCATTATCTCTGTATGTAAATTGGGTTACTTCCATGTGATTTAGACAAATGGCACCATTTTCATGGGCGGATTTGATGTTTTCGATTGTTAATCGAGCGTCATCGGTTCGGTATTCGTAGTATAGTCCACCACCTAAAAGAATATCCTTTCGTAAAAGAGGCTCTAATGTCTCAACATCTTCTTTGTCGATCATTTTACGACGTTCGTCCACATCTACATTAGCAAGACGATCATAAACCCATAGACCTATTGAACTAAGTGTTTTACCAAGCGAACCATCTTCAATGATCGGAAGTAACATTTTTTCAGGAATGACAACGTGAGGTGCATTCTTATGAACAATAGCACGTTCTACACCTACTTCATGAACCAGACCGAATTCAAATTGCTTTAAATAGCGCAATCCACCATGTATAAGTTTCGTGGATCGGCTAGACGTTCCCCATGCAAAATCATTTTTTTCCAAAAGTAAGGTCCGAAGCCCTCTGGTACTTGCATCCAAGGCTATACCTGCTCCTGTAATACCACCACCGATGACTATGAGGTCAAAAGAGGTTTCAAGCATGGTATCTATTAATTCTTCTCTTTTGTTAGCAGAAAAAGGAATCATGTATTTTATCTAATTGTATTGATGATGGTATTTGTGGATGAAAACCACATAAAAATAATCGATATATAGTAGATAACGAATTATGCAATGAAATAATTCCCGCCAATTTGATTCAATGCATTGTTCCGTCTAATTATACGTACAAAATGAGAGGATAGTAAGAGGGTTTCAACCATTTAGGTATTGAAAATTCGATCTAAATGGTGAATAACCTTCCGGAGTTCATCTATAGTATTATAGTGTACTATACTGATACGAATCACTCCTTCCGTTTGATCGATATTCAGATCTTTAATGATTTCTTTGGCATAAAAGTCGCCGTGCTTAGATCGGAAGAGCACACGTCTGAAC
>CAXQBA010000437.1:0-3432 GCA_964221885.1 Luminiphilus sp.
AAAAAACGTTAAAATACTAAGTGGCTGATAATCATTGTTTTAGAAATTCAATTAACTAAATATTTATAATCGAGACATAAATTCCGTTTATAAAAACAAATTATAAATAATAATATCTATGCTTCGAATACAATTTTGTCATCACTATTACCACTCATCTTGCCCTCTCTAAGACGATGAATATCAACTAATTCGTCATGCAATGAAACGAATTCATACTGATCATATTGCCCTTCGATGACTACTTCTCCTCCTAAATCGTAAATCGTATCCTTCATGATCTGCTCCACCTCTTTTTCGCTTAGTGGAGATTCTCCACTGTTGTGCTGATTAGCATATTGGACCAATTCAGGTAATGGGATCCGTTTCTTATCGATCTGAAAAATGGCACGCATCACTCTCTTGCGAACATTCTCCCTGTATTGACTTCTATTTTTTCGAAGATTAATGATATACCTACCTAATGGAATCATAAAAAAGAGAACAGAATAAATGAACGGGAAAAAACCAACCAACCACCATAGAATAGACGGCAACCCGAAATTCGGAAAGTTCGCAATCAGAAAGCTAGACCCCATCAGATTGAAGATATTCATAAATACGATCCAAGAATTATGAGCGGATGAGTTATCGTTGAGATTATAAGGTGGTGTATATTCGTCCCAATACCAAATGACCGGCTCGGGATCTACTTCTGCCTTGGTTCGCAGGAGATCACTAAAATCACCGTATAAAGTCCCGTTGTCAGACACCTTTGCTTCACCCTCAAAAGCATATAGGCATTCGGAGATAAAACTACTCGCCTCTTCTCGTGTCCATCCAGCTAGTGCCTGAATCTCAGAAATAGTGACCAAACCCTTCGATTGTCTGAGGTAGGTAGCTACCTCCATTCGATTCGCAAGTGGTGATCGTTTAAAACGGGGCTGTCCGAAAATAAAATCATAGATACTGGCGATAAAAGACTTTTGGGGCTCACTATTTTTGGTACTTAAAACGCCCTTCCGTGCATCATACTCTTTGTATCGATATCCACGTCGATCTCGATTATAGTCATATTGATTACGGTTTACCGAGTCCCAGATAAAGATGCCTCTGAAAACAACATATACCAATCGAAATAAGCCATCGGCACCGGACCGATTGTTATTCCCTCGCATTGAAGCAGCGATCATAGCCAATAAAGCAATCAGAAAAAAGACAAAATAAACGATCAGTATAATAGAGGTTAGAAACTTATAAAACAAGGTAAACCCCTTCCAAAGCCATGAGGCGATTATTCCTAGTCTCTCTTTTAAAGATATAGATGACCTTCGCTTCAAACTGGCACCAAAATCATACAATAGATTTCCTTGCTCTGTTACTTTGAGTCGACAATCATAATCACCTGCCAACTGATCTAGTGCAATTTTAGCTTCAATAGTGGGTCGACCTGTTCCAGCAATTAAATCTTCAAACGTAAAATCACTCTTTACTTTTTGAATGTACCCTAATACATCTGTCTTTACCTCTTCAACACTTGGGTTCTCCATGCTCTATTCATTACTTTAGTTGTACAGTGTAAAACTATAAAATTTAATAGATAGTTCCCTCTTGATATTCAAAGCATCTATTGAGTAACATATATCAATTTGTTTTACACTTTATTACATTTGTAAATATTGGTTAGAAAACAATCATTATCCACTATTTATCGTAAATTCGCCCAACAATTGATAAATGATATTGCATGTCTGACGTACAATTAGCTTTTCTATTAACTATTCTAGCCGGTTTATCCACGGGTATCGGTTCGTTGATCGCTTTTCTGGTCAAGGAAAAAAGCACCAAATTTCTGACTTTTTCTATGGGATTTGCAGGTGGTGTCATGCTATACGTTTCCTTTATTGAAATCTTTCCTGAGGCCACCGAACATCTAGTTACATTTTGTGGAGATGAGGATCAAGGAAACTGGTTAAGTCTCTTCGCCTTTTTTAGTGGTATGTTTATCGTTTGGGGTATCGATCGTGCGCTTCCCAAAAAGCTTCCCGTTCAAACAGCTGGCGATCAAAAACAACTAAAGAAAGATCTAATGCGTGTCGGTGTATTGACTGCCATTGCACTAGCAATACACAACTTCCCTGAAGGAGTTGCCACCTTTGTAGCTGCTCTAGAAGATCCAAAATTAGGTATTAGCATTGCTTTTGCTATCGCTCTTCACAACATACCCGAAGGTATCGCTGTCTCGATGCCGATCTATCATGCTACAGGCAATAGAAAAAAGGCTTTTATGTATTCATTCCTATCCGGTATTGTTGAACCATTGGGTGCCTTTGTTGGTTATCTCTTTTTGATACCCTACATGGGTGACGGAACCATGGGCCTATTGCTTTCAGGTGTCGCGGGTATGATGATCTTTATATCGATCGACCAATTATTACCTGCTGCCGAGGAATATGGTGAACACAAAATGTCGATGTATGGTGTTTTACTAGGCATGCTGATCATGGCGGTCAGTATGAATATGCTACATGTAGGTCACGCACATTAAATTATCAATAAATGAACATCTCTTCCAAATTACTTTCTGATGTTGTAGATGTTTTTGCTAGTCTTCCTGGTATTGGCAAAAAAACGGCTTTACGTTTGGCCCTGCATATGCTCAATAGTGATGAGGCATATACTATCGATTTTTGTACTGCCTTGGCTGACATGAAAGCTAATATCCGCTTTTGTCAACAGTGCAATAACATATCCGATCAAGATCTGTGTTCGATCTGTGTGTCCCCACGACGTGATCCCAGCTTAATCTGTGTGGTTGAGAACCTCAAAGACCTAATGGCGATTGAAAACACGGGCCATTATCAGGGTTTATATCATATTCTGGGTGCCTTGATCTCTCCCATTGACGGTATCGGTCCAGAGCAATTGGATATTCCAAAATTGGTTGAGCGAGCCGCCAAGCCTGAGACCAAAGAGTTGATCATGGCTGTTAGTCCATCTATTGAAGGTGAGACTACGATCTTTTACCTATCCAAACAGCTAGCTGATATCGATGTAAAGATATCTAATATAGCCCGCGGAGTATCATTTGGTGGTGAATTACATTATGCGGATGAGATCACACTCGGTCGGTCGATCTTGAGTCGTACACCCTATCAGAAGTAAGTACCTCTCTCCTCTCCCTTTTTTATTTTTTTTTCATTTTTTTATAAACTTTGGTTATAGGTTTACACTTAGCTTCCGATATTGGAAAGGTGCTTTTTATTTGTAAAAAATTGATCTACTTTTGTGATCCAAATTTCAGAAAATCCAATGATCATCCATTAATACCTTTCTAAAAATTAAATCAATATGCTCGTCAAAACATTTGGATCTGCCGTTGAAGGCATCGAAGCGCAAACCATTACTATCGAGGTCAGTACCGGCGGCCTGGTACAACAAGGCAAGCCAGGC